>JBDTWZ010000267.1:0-2556 GCA_040006435.1 Acidobacteriota bacterium | reverse complement strand
CTGAGTGTTTTTGAATTCGTCCATCGAGATCAGCATTGCTTCGTTCGCGATGTTCCCGAGCGAGAGCGGCGTCGTTGCCTGGCTGCAGATCAGCTTGACCGCGTCTGCGTCGAAGAGCTGCTTGACGTCGCCGCCGGCGAGCTTCAGGCGGTGAGCGAGATACTTGTCGGCCGTCTCTTGAAAGTCGGGCATGCGGACCATCTCGACCCGCTCGATCAGCTCGCGGAATTTGCGATCGCGCAGACGGCCCTCGAATATCGGCTGGCCGAAAAGCAGCACACCCAGGTACCGTTTGAAACCGCCCGACGACATCTCGAGGAAATTCTTCAGCGACGAGAGTGTCGCGTCGTTCAGACGGTGACATTCGTCGAAACCGAGAGCGACACGGACGCCGTCCTGGTAAAGCGAGGCAAGCAGCTCCTTGACCTCCTTACCGCGACGCACCGAGTACCGCGGGACCTCAGCGTCGAACGAGCGAAGGATCGTTTCGGCGATCTGCATGGGCGATACGTTCTTCATATCGAAGAACTCGGGCCACACGATACGCAGATTGCGATCGCGTTCGCACCGCTCCTCGACCACGGCACGCAGCGTCGATTTACCGCTGCCAATATCGCCGGTGACGCAGACGAAGCCCTGATACTGGACCGCGTCGAAGATCGAGTCGATCACCTCTTGCAGACCGGGGCTGATAAATACCTCGTCGCGCGACTGCGGAGGATGGGCAAAAGGATCCACGGCGAGACCGAAATATTTCACGGCTTTGCGGGAAAGGGCGATGCGTTGGCTGATCATGGGCTGGTATTCTCCTTCTTCAAAAAGTTGTGAAAGTTCCTTGTCGATCTCGCTGCGATCGAAACCTTGGTCGACCATGTACTTCGGAAGATTTCGTGCGAGGACGCTGCGGAGCTGCATCGTGTAAGCCGGACTCAGCTGATTCTTCGTCAGCCGATGGACCGAGCCGACGCTCGCGCCCTCGATCCCGCAGATCTGCGAGAGAGCGGACAAGCTGATTCCGTGTTTTAGTCGAAAGGCTTCGAGCGATGATGTTGCTCCGGCGTCCGGATCGAAAGCACGGACGTTAGATTTGGGTTGATTGGGCATATAAATAGTGACCAGTGATCAGTTGCCGGTGGTCAGTTGCAGCCTCGGCCAATGTTGCCTTCGTCATTCTGGTCTACGAATTCGTGCCATGGAACGAAGCCTTTCGGACACCAGAAGCCCCAGGTGCGCGAACTACGACCGGTTACGACGATCGTCCACGCCGGGATGCGCACAGTGAGACCAGCCCACGGCTCTATGACGCGATGCAGTTCGACGCGGTGCCGGTGCGTCGCCGGGCGGAACGCTAACGACCATCGATCTCGGGTTACGGGTCCTTTATCCGTGACCTCGACATAACCACCCTTCAGGATCAACGAGACAAACCACCAGGGATGATCATGTAATGCTCGGTCGTCATCGTCGCGAAGGAACTTGTGAACATAGATGTTCAGGCGACGGTTACGCGGAATGACGTACCAGCGAAGCATGTAAGGATCACCCTCTCCGCCGATTACGAAGTGCGGTCTGCCGCTGAGCAATTTCTTAAGCCAATCTTTCATAGCCCTCACTAAACCGCGCGTAGTATCCGCGCTTCTTTCACGTCGTAACGGCCGTCGATCGCCGCCTCGACTTCACTCGCCGGCAGCTCGCCGGCCATGCCCGGGAAAACTCCGAGCAGAAACTCCTTCGCCTCTACCGGGCCGCCGTCGAAACGATCGCCATAGATCCCGACCGCTTCCCAGTAGTTAATATCTTTCCCCTGGTAAACAGGCTCGGGAATGGCGGTGACGGCCGCTACCTCTTCATGCGAAACGACACGTTCAGCGTGCGGAAAATGTGTGATGTTCGTCTCCGGCTGCTCAATGGGTACGTTGTAAAACGGGACCGGTGCGATCTCGCCGGTGAGCCTTGTTTTCTGTTTTTGAGCCTTCGCATCGCTTTGAAATTCTTCTTTGAGTCGTTTGGTCTTGGCCTCCGCATTCGAATCGACGACCCGTTTAAATTCACCAGCTTTATCGGCTGTGGCAAGAACCTTTTCGATCTCAAATTCAGCGCCGTCCGGCAGCGTGAGAATTATCAATTCGATGGACGGCGGCACCACGATCTTCACTTTCTGGCCGACGTAATTTACGAACGGCAGAACACCCGGAACGCGGTAGATCACGCCCTTGTGCGCGACGGTCATGGCGGCGTCGAGCACAACTTCAAACTCGTCCGAAAGAAGAGCCGATTCAATGATCTCGGCGGGGATCTTACGAACGATGCTCCGCGTCGCGTACCAGCGGGCCATCGGCGTCTGCTTGGTCGTGCGATGCGGCTGATTGTTTTTTTCCTCCACTATGCGATCGGCGAACACGTTCAGGTCCTCGATCGTGAGAATCTGGCCCTCGGTTACCGCCAGGCCGATGTAACGATCTGCGTATTCCGCCCACTTGTGAGCGTTCTCGACCTTGCCGGACGCCTGCGAGTTTCCCGGCATGTGTGGGATGTGCAGATATCCACCGTCTTTCG
>JBDTWZ010000266.1:0-2582 GCA_040006435.1 Acidobacteriota bacterium | reverse complement strand
AAGACGCGGCAAAAAAGATTGAAACCCTTGTACGCCGTGAACGCGAAGATCGAAAAGATCGGGCGGATTTGAAGAGCTTTTCGGAGCTCGGGAATGTCGTCATCGGCGGTTTTGATGATCGTCGACCAGTTGAAGTCAGACCCGCCTGCGGTAGCGTGCGGTTGACGCCGACCGTCTGTTACGGATCCTTCACCCTGTAGGCTCAACGGCGAACCGTCCGCTGCTGCAGGTGGTTCCGACCTGATTATCAGCTCGATCAAATCCCTTACTGTTAGAGCCCGCGCAGCATCATCGGCCGCAAATTCTTTTCCGAACGCATGTTCAAGCCCCGCAAACGTTTCGGCACGGGCGAGCGAATCCAGGCCGAGGTCGATCTCGAGATTCATAGACGGGTGAATTACATCCGTCTCGGGGGCGTTCGCTTTGATAATCGCGATGACCTTTTCCGCGGAGGGTGCGCTGAGCAATTCTTGATCCTCAGATGTCAGCTCCCATACCTTGTTTTCCTTCGCCTGTCCGTTTGCCTCGCCCGTTTCAAACTCTTTCTTCAGCTCGAACCGCTTTATCTTTCGGGTGCCAGTGCGCGGCAGCGGCTCGGCTCGGATGATGTAATCGCGGACTCGTTGGTATTCCGGCAGATCGCGTCCGAGATTGTCGAGAGCATAGCGTATAGCCTCTTTGGAGTTTGCGACCTTTGCCTGCTTTAAGTATTCGAAGTCCGGTACGACGATCGCGGCAAGCCTTTCCGCACCGGCATGCTGGGCGTTGTCATCGCGAACACCGATGACCGCCATCTCTTCTACTAGCGGCGTTTTAAGATAATGGATCTCGAGATCTTCGGGGTGAACGTTCTTTCCCGAAGGAAGTACGATGACATCCTTTGCCCGTCCGACGATAAAGAGGTGTCCGTCGCCGTCGAACATTCCAAGATCACCCGACCGAAACCAACCATCATCCGTAAAAGCTTCAGCGGTCGCCTCTGGATTTTTGTAATAACCTCCGAACACCATTCCGCCGCGTATCAGTACCTCGCCGACGCCGTCTTTGTCGATCGTGTCTAGTTTTACTTCAGCGTTAAAAAAAGGTTTCCCAACCGAGCCGACGCGATTGTCTTTCTCGTAAGTCGCGGTCGCCGCACCCGAGGTTTCCGTTAGCCCGTAACCCTGGATGATCGTGAAACCGAGTCGGTGAAAGTCGGTGGCGACACCCTCATCGAAGCGCGAGCCGGCCGAGATCGCGATCCGCAGCCGACCGCCGAACGACTCGTGAATTTGTCCGAACATCCGCGGCCCAAGATTGATCCCAAACGAATCGCGCAGAGCACCGTTCGCCTTAAGCATCGTCCTGAAAAGAAAGCGAACGGCCTTCGGTTTCGCGGCCACGGCATCGAAGATCTTCTTGTGAAATAGGTACCAAAGTCTCGGTACGGTCGTCAGGATAGTCGGCTTGAACTCCTTCATCGCACCGCCGAGTTCGGCAGGCGACAGCTCTTTGAGATAGCCGACCTCGCAGCCGTAAGTTGTCGCGACCCACAGATTCACGATTTGTAAATATGCGTGAAACAGTGGCAGCAAGCTGAGGATCTTTTCGTCGTCACGAAACGCTAGAACCTCGTTGATGCCGTCGAGTTCGGCGAGGATATTAGCATGTGTCAGCGGCACTCCTTTCGGTGTGCCGGTGGTGCCGCTCGTGAAGATGAGAAGGGCGACATCGTCGCCGGCGGCTTTTGGAATTTCGGTATCGTAGCTTTTGGGGAGCTCCGTCGACGTCCAATCGAGAAAGTCTGAACTAGCATCTTGCACGAGTTTTCCGGACAGGTCGGTACCGCCTGCGTCAGCGGGCGGAGCGGCGCCGGCTGCGAAATCGCTGTCCGAGGTTGTCGAAGTTCGAGCACCCGCTGACGCAGGTGGTACCGACGATGACCAACTCACCGTCAAAAGCTCGCGTGCAAGTCGTTTTTTTATCTCCCCGAATATTCCTCGTACGTCTTCGCCGATGAAAGCGACCTTCGCTTCAGAATTTTCGAGAAAGTTCTTAAGGGTTTCGATCTCGCCGTGCGGATCGAGCGGGACACAAACCGCTCCGCGATAAAGTATTCCGAGGTATGCGATGGCCCAGCTCGGATGATTTTCTCCGATAACAGCGACCCGGTCACCAAATTCGACGCCTTCTTGTTCGAGGCGGTACGCGACCGACCTGACCGCACGCAGCGTCTCGCCGAAGGTGTAGATCTGGGCGTCGTCGCCGACGATGAGCATCGCCACCTTATCGGGACGTGCGTCAAAGGCATCGATCACGCGCTTGCAAAACGAATCCTGCATAGAGTGTCTTAATTTTCTACTAAATCGCTGAGTGGGGCAACACGGCTACTTTGGGAGCCGCACCTTCAACGCGGCTGGGACGATCTCGTAGACAGCCGGGAGCTTGCCTAACAACTCGCCGTCGATCTCGATGTGGATCCCCTGATCGGCATTAAGGGGGCGAGCCTCGACCCGTTGTGCCAGGGTGTCCTTCACTTCCGGAAGCGCGAGATGGGTTCCGCGGTAAAGTGTGTATGCGTTAAGGACTATCTTGGCGGTGCG
>JBDTWZ010000265.1:0-2611 GCA_040006435.1 Acidobacteriota bacterium | reverse complement strand
TGCCTTCGTACTTGTGGATACATCGTGACGCGGTATTGTCTGAATCCGAAGCAAATCTTCTCTGTAATTGGGCGAGGGCTGAGAGCGCTCGGCTCCAGAGCGAGAACGTAGCTTCCGTCCTCGAAAACGGCCCGCCATTACGCTAAACTAGGCGTCAATGTCATTGCTTAGCATAGCCCGTTTTCCTGAACCAATCCTTCTAACGATCGGTAGGCCAGTCGCCGATGAAGAGTTCGGGGACGATCTCGAACGCGTTGTCGGTGACATGTTCGAGACGATGTACGAGGCCGGCGGAGTGGGTCTTGCTGCTCCACAGGTCTTCGATTCCCGGCGATTATTCGTTATGGACGTTCCGGACGAGGATGGCAATTCAAACAAGATCACTTTTATTAATCCCGAGATTATAACCGTTGAGGGAGAACAGGTCGGCGAAGAAGGTTGTCTCTCGTTTCCGGGATTGTTTCAGACCGTACAGCGACAGATGCGCGTGGTCGTACAGGCGCTGGACGTCAGAGGCGAGAAATTCGAGCTCGATCTGAAAGATCTTGCGGCTCGATGCGTTCTCCACGAAACAGATCATTGTGACGGCATCGTTTTTCTCGACCGGATGAGCCCGTTGAAACGTCAGCTTGCGAAGCGTAAAATAAAGACCCTGCAGAAAACGGGAAAGTGGTAATGAATATGGAAAAGACCCGAACAACTGCCGAAGCGTCGTCGTGGCGCGAACTGAACAAATATCTTGATCAGGGCTGGGTCCTGATCCTCAGTTACATTAAGCATACGCACGATACACAGGAGCCGCGATTCGTCGTCGGCTGGCAGCAGGATACTGACCCGGTGAGGCCCGAGCTTCTCGACAGTTGGGAGTTGAACGAGATCGACAAGCAGAAGTATCGGTAAATAGAGAGAATTATGCAGACAAAAAAAGTGATGGACGAATTTAGGAACGAACCTTTTACGGATTATTCGACCCCCGAAAACGCAGCGGCCATGCGAGCGGCGATCGAGAAAGTGCGCAATGAACTCGGTCGGGAGTATCCGGTCGTGATCAACGGCGAGAAGGTCACCCTTCCGAGCAAATTTAAAAGTATCAATCCGGCAAACAAGACAGAGGTCGTCGGTGTCTTTTCAGAAGTGGATACCGATACCTCGCTTGTCGAAAAGGCTATCGACGCGGCGACGGCTACGTTCAAACTTTGGCGAAATGTCCCGGCAGCAGAGCGCGCTGAGTATTTATTCAAGATCGCCGATATCATGCGAAAGCGAAAACACGAACTTTCGGCATGGATGGTTTTCGAGGTTGCGAAAACCTGGGCTGAGGCGGATGGTGACACCGCTGAGGCTATAGATTTTCTTGAGTTTTACGGGCGCGAAATGCTCCGCTGGTCGGGGAATCAGCCGATCACGCCGATTGCTGGTGAGCATAACTCGCTCGAGTACATTCCTCTCGGAGTTGGAGCGGTAATTCCGCCGTGGAACTTTCCGCTCGCGATCATGGCGGGAATGACGATGGCCGCGGTCGTTACGGGGAACACGGTAGTTCTAAAGCCGTCTTCCGACTCACCGACGATTGCTGCGAAGTTCATGGAAATCGTCGAGGAAGTTGGCTTGCCTGCGGGCGTCGTAAATTTCCTTACCGGAAGCTCGGCTACCGGCGAGGCGATGACGACGAGTCCGAAGACGCGATTCATTTCGTTCACGGGTTCTAAGCAGGTCGGTCTGCATATTAACGAAGTCGCCGCAAAGCCCCGCGACGGCCAAATTTGGATCAAGCGCGTGATCGCCGAAATGGGCGGCAAGGATGCGATCGTCGTCGCGGACGACGCCGATCTCGATTCGGCCGCAAGCGGCGCCGTACAGGCGGCCTTCGGATACCAGGGACAAAAATGTTCGGCTTGCTCGCGTCTGATCGTCGATGAAAAAGTTCACGATGCACTAGTCGAGAAGGTTGTGGAGTTGACGAAGAAGATTAAAGTCGGCCAGCCGACCGAGGGCGATACGAACATGGCGGCGGTCATCAACAAGCGTTCGTTCGATAAGACGCTTGAATATATAAAGAGGGGCGAAAGCGAAGGCGGGAAAATCGTCGCGGGCGGCAGCGGAGTCGACGACGACGGATTTTTTATCGAACCTACGGTCATCGACAACGTCGAGCCGGGCTCGACTATCGAACAGGAAGAGATCTTCGCACCCGTGCTCGCGGTGATAAAGGCAAAGAACTTCGATCACGCTCTTGAGATCGCGAACGACACCGAATTTGGCCTGACCGGCGCGGTCTATTCAACGACGCAGGCAAATCTCGAAAAAGCCCGGCGCGAATTTCATGTCGGCAATCTCTATCTGAATCGAAAATGCACGGGAGCGCTTGTCGGCGTTCATCCGTTCGGCGGATTTAATATGAGCGGAACCGATTCCAAGGCGGGAGGAAGGGACTATCTTGGCTTGTTCCTTCAGGCGAAATCAATTGCACAGAAAGTAAAATAATTTTTACGACTCGGACAATAATATCAACACATAATAATTTTGAGACTAAACAATCTACAATTTTTTGAAGCCTAACTTATATTTAATTTTATTAACGGGTTTTTTATTCCTGAGCTGCGGGAAGAGC
>JBDTWZ010000264.1:0-2849 GCA_040006435.1 Acidobacteriota bacterium | reverse complement strand
TGATCGATCTCATCGCGCAACGCACTCTCGTCGGTGGCGTTCGAATTGATTATCTCGGAAACGATGAGGAACTTTGATTTGTCGAGCAGAGTCTGTTCGCGGAACGAAAGCTTCTTTTCGTGACTCAGGAAAGTGAGTTTCTTCAGAACGTCGGCGGCCTCAAACACATCACCTGATTGAAGCTGCTCGGTGAATCCTCGCGAACGTGATTTCCAATCGCACGAAACTGCCTCAAAATCAGTCGAAAGCTTTTCGATCAAGGTATCGCACTGGATCGGGCTGATGATAGGACGTATTCCGACGCTTTCCGCATTGTCCATCGGAACCAGGATCGTCGAGTTGTCACTCAAGACCCGTAGCGAATAAAACTTCATCGAAGTCTCGCCGATCATCTTTCTGGCGATATGTTCGACCAGACAAACACCCTGGCTTGGATACGCAACCTTCTGTCCGATGTTCAGCTCCATAGTGTTTTGCCCCCTTTTGATAACTAAAGGAAAGCCCGTCTGAACAAACCCGAACCCGATTGATCCGGGTCATTCAAATTGTCATCAAGTATGGGTTTGATTATAACACGCGGGCACCGGCGCAACCCAAGAATTATCGATGAGGCGTAAAAGCGGTGTTAAAGAGGGAATTCGACTGAAAAGGTCGTGCCGTGGCCGAGGGTCGAGGAGACAAAGACCTCGCCACTGTGGAGCCGGGCGAGGTGTTTGACGATCGCAAGGCCGAGCCCCGTGCCGCCGACCTCACGAGCGCGGCCGCGGTCGATACGATAAAAACGTTCGAAGATCCGCTGCAAGTTTTCGCGTACGATCCCTTCGCCAGTGTCTTCCACCAGAATCAAGCACTTGTCCGCAGATTCTGCGAACATCACGCTAACCGTCCCGTTTTCACGATTGAACTTTATCGCGTTATCCACGAGATTCGTCAGCATTTGGTCAAGGCGCTTTGAGTCCGCACGGATCCATGCGTCGGGTCCGACTCCATTTACCAGGGCCACGTTTCGATCTGCGGCTTTGGACGACAAAGTGGCGAATATTTCGTCGATCACTTGCGCCAATTTTATCTCTCGCAGCTCAAGCGAAACATTTCCGGTCTCGATCAGCGACAACTCAGCGATATCGGCGATCAGATCGTTCATACGCTCGGCGTTTCGACGAATGATGTTAAGAAATCGACGGTTGTTGTCGGGATCTTCGATAGCGCCGTCCTGGAGCGTCTCAACATACGCGATGATCGAGGTCAGAGGAGTCCGCAGCTCGTGCGAAATATTGGAAAGAAACTCCTGCCGAACCTTCTCTAGTCGTTCGATCTGTGTCGTGTCGTAGAAAACGCCGATCGCGTGACGCTCTCCATCGAGCTCGATCGGTGCGATATGGACGTCATACGTTCGCTTCTCGATGCCGTTAATTTCGATTCTAAGATCGACCGGCTGATCATTTGTCAGGGTTTGCCGGAAACCGTCGTGAAGGCCGACATCACGGATGATTTCAGTCAGACGTTTATCATGGAGCGACTCTTTCTGGCGCATGAATACGTCGTGCGCCGGATCATTCGCAGCCTTGATCCGCATCGACGGATCCACGACCAGAATGCCTTCGCGCGACGCATTGAGAATTCCCTGCAGGACATTTTGCGAAACGTCGAAGCTTGTCAGCTTTCGTTGTGTCGTCGAGACGGCCATAGGCTACTTGAACTTATTAAAGCGGTAACCGACGCCCACGACGGTTTCGATACTCGATCCGCACCCGTCCATTTTCTGTCGCAGACGGCGGATGTGAACATCGAGCGTTCGCGTGTCGCCAAAATAGGTATATCCCCAAACATTATCCAGCAATTGCTGTCGCGTCGCGACGCGGCCGGTGTTCCTGATTAGGTACTCGAGCAGGGTAAACTCCTTGCGCGTCAGTTTCACGTTCTGGTCATCGCACACCACGCGCATGTCGTTGAAATCCACCGTGACCCGCGGGTCTTTGTACATAGGAACAGGTTCTTTTTCTACTCTGCGAAGCACTGCACGGACACGTGCCGTCACTTCTTTTACAGAAAATGGCTTGATGATATAGTCGTCGGCCCCGACTTCGAGTCCGGCGATCTTTTCGGACTCAGCCGCTTTTGCCGTCAGCATAATTATGGGCGTATCGTGTGTCAGGGCTTCGCGTCTAAGCCGTCGGCACAGCTCCATGCCGCTCATTCCGGGCAGCATCAGGTCCAGGATCACTAGTGACGGGGTAGTTTTTTCATCGAGGGCGATGCGAAGTCCCTTCTCGCCGGATTCGGCAATTGTCGGTCGAAATCCTTCGCGCTTGAGGTTGTAATGAAGGCTTTCTGCAATGTCGGCTTCATCTTCGACGATGAGAATACTTTGCTGCATATGAGTTGTGTCGCCGACAGTCTAGTTAGCCAAGCTTAAGAGCGTATGAACGCTCTGTTAAAGAAATGTTAAATCGTCAACCTCGGCTCCGCCTGATTTCGTTTTTTTGGACGCCATCATTTCATCTCGCGGGCGGATAATCCGCCGAAGTTCGCCACCACCTTTGCAGATCTCTTCCCAACCGGAAATATCGAGGTCGATGATCGCAAGGGACGCGGTCGGCATGTGCTCGTGCTTGCCGGTTAGAAGTCGTACAAAGCCCTCCATTCCAGGATTGTGCCCGACGATCATCGCCGACGCGAATCGATCGTCGATCGATGCAGCAACCTTTTGAAGTGTTTGCGCGCTCGCTTCGTAGATTTGCTCATTGTGTTTGATCTCTGCAGCCAGGCCCGCCGCTGCTTTGACGAGTCTCGCGGTCTCGCGAGCCCGCAAGGCCGGGGACGAGAGAGTAAGCTCGGGAGCTAATTCG
>JBDTWZ010000263.1:0-2856 GCA_040006435.1 Acidobacteriota bacterium | reverse complement strand
ATGCAGGTTTTGGAAGCGGTCCGTAGCGGCGTTTCGCGTCAGGAGATAAACGATCTCGCCGCGTTGAAAGCTGTAATGAAGAGCGAGCTCCTGAGTATCCTTGAGCACGCGCGTGAGACGGGCGTCGCTTCCGAAACCGATGTCGCCGATTCGATAAAGCCATACGTATTGATGGTCGTCGGCGTGAACGGCGTCGGGAAAACAACGACGATCGGCAAGCTTGCGCAGCGAATCAAAAACGAGGGGAACGATGTTTTGATCTGTGCGGCAGATACGTTTCGCGCCGCAGCATCCGATCAGCTCGAGATCTGGGCCGACCGGGCGGGAGTACCCATCGTGCAGCAGAAACAGGGAACTGACCCGGCGGCGGTACTGTTTGACGCGCTGCAATCCGCAAAATCAAGGAATTCTGATGTACTGATCGTGGATACGGCCGGACGTCTGCACAACAAAGCGAACCTTATGGCAGAGCTCGAAAAGATGAAACGAATCGCCGGACGCGAAGTCGAACAGGCGCCGCACGAAACCCTGCTGGTGATCGATGCCGTCACCGGACAAAACGGACTTGAGCAGGCGAGACAGTTTCTCCGGGTCGCCGATGTCACGGGTATAGTTTTGACAAAACTCGACGGCACGGCGAAGGGTGGGATCGCGGTCGCCATATCAAAGGAACTGAAACTTCCCATTCGCTACGTGGGTATCGGCGAACAGGTCAACGATCTGATGGTGTTCGACGCGGACAGTTACGTCAACGGACTTTTTAACTAACATTGGATACATTCACTTCACAGTCGGTCACGGATTTGGACAGTCGGATGACGATGCGAGCTCTGGAGCTTGCCGCCGAAGGGATCGGACTCGTGTCACCCAACCCGCTGGTCGGGTGCGTGATCGTCTCAGACAAAGGTGAAATCGTCGGGGAAGGAGCCTATCGGTACGAAGCCGTTACGCATGCGGAAGTGATCGCGCTGCATCAAGCGGGCGAACTGGCGGGCGGCGGTACCGCCTATGTCTCGCTGGAACCGCATGCTCATCACGGGAAAACACCACCGTGTGCCGACGCCCTGATCAGAGCTGGCATTAAACGTGTCGTCGCTCCGATCGAGGATCCAAATCCGTTAGTTTCGGGAAAGGGGTTTCAGGCGCTGCGGGAAGCGGGAGTCGAGGTCGTGACGGGCATCCTCGCTGACGAGGCCTCAAAACTGAACGACAAATTTATCTGCTGGCACAAGAAAGGCAGGCCGTTCGTTCATCTAAAAATGGCAATGTCGCTGGACGGCAGGATCTCTTTGAACAAGAGTGTCTCGACGGCGCTATCGGGTGAGGCGGCGGTGCGACGTGTTCACGAAATGCGACACGAACATGACGCGATCCTCGTCGGTTCGAATACGGCGTATGTAGATGATCCGAGCCTTACGGACCGGAGCGGATCTCGACGTCGTCGGCCCCTCGTTCGGGTGATGCTCGACAACAGGCTTCGGCTTCCACTCAGCTCGAAACTTGTTTTAACGGCTCTTGAATCGCCTACGCTTGTCATATCGAATTCTCCGGATACGAAGAAAATAAATAGGCTGGCGGCTCAGGGTGTAGATGTTGTATCCGCGGATGCTCGGGATCTCGGAGCCGTTCTGCAGGTGCTGCGTTCGCGCGAGATACAGAGCGTCCTCGTCGAAGGCGGAACGGGTGTCGCGGGAGCGTTCCGTGACGCAGGTGTAGTAGATAAATTGACCCTGATGATCGCTCCGATCGTGATCGGTGGTTCAGACGCTCCGGTCGCTTTTGGCGGCAGGGGATTAGCCGACATTAAAGAAGCCGTGCCGCTCAGGGATATTTCCCTTGCGCGGTACGGCGACGATATTGAGATAACCGGTTATTTCTAACAAGGCTTTGCTCACCGATATTTAGGCTCAATGTAAATGCAATGTGATTTCGGTCGCGAAGGCTGCGATGAGAACTAAAGATCCATTTGCCAAGCGATCGCTCGGCCAGAATTTCCTGATCGACCCTAAAGTGATCGTGCGTATCCTCGACAGTTTTCGGTCGAAGGAAGGCGATGTCGTTCTAGAGATCGGTCCTGGACGCGGAGCTCTTACCGAGAAGCTCGTCGAAAGCGGCGCACAGATCTACGCGCTCGAATTTGATCGCGACCTTGCCCCGCTTCTTCAGACGAGATTCGGGAACAATAAAAACTTCACGCTCGTCGAAGGCGATGCTCTCAAACTTGATCTTGCCAGTTTGGAACGCGGCGGACGAAAACTCCGGCTGATCGCAAATCTTCCGTATAACATCTCAACCGCGATCCTGCAGCGGCTGTTTTCCTCCGTGGAAATTCTCGAGGATTGCGTCCTCATGTTTCAGCGCGAAGTTGTCGAGCGCCTTACGGCAAACCCGGGAACGAGCGAACGCGGTTACTTAACAGTTCTGATTGAAGCTCATTTTTCTATCGAATGGCTCTTTGATGTCCCGCCCTCGGCGTTTCGCCCCGCACCGAAAGTGTGGAGCTCGGTCGTCCGGCTGATTCCAAAGATTCGAGCTGTCGAAAATGAAGAACTGTTTCGCTTAGTCGTAGGACGGGGGTTCGCGCAAAAGAGAAAGACAATACTGAATAATCTCAAGCTCTGGTATCCGAACGCCGGCAATCTCCTCCAAACTATCGGCATCGATCCTATTCGTCGTGCAGAGACACTGTCGCTCGACGAATGGATCAGCGTCGTCGACATACTCGCGCCGCGTGCATAAACCACTTAGTACCCTTAAATTAGCCTCTCCAACGGTGCGTGCCGTTACGTGCTATCATTTGCAAAGTGAATAAGATAGAAATAATACCTCTGGGCGGCATAGGCGAGTTCGGAATGA
>JBDTWZ010000262.1:0-2874 GCA_040006435.1 Acidobacteriota bacterium | reverse complement strand
GCCGGAAAGATCCGACCGGCCCGGACGAGCGTCGCCAACTGCCACGGAAATGCGGCGAACTTCTTTTTCTTTTCGATCGCGTGAATGAAGTGCGGGATGGCGTCGTCGAGTTCCATCAAGAACGGCATCTTGTTTTCGCGGCCAGACGTGAGCGGCGTTTTGATAAAGCCGGGCTGGATTATTGTCACGTCCACACCGCGATGCTGAACATCAAGTCGGACGCTCTCGAAGAACGCGGTCATCCCCGCTTTACTCGCCGAGTACGCAGCGGATTTTGGCAGGCCGCGAAACCCTGCGAGACTCGAGATCGCGACGAGGTGGCCGCTACCCCGGTCGAGCATGTGCGGCAGCACCGCGTAAACCGAGTTGGCAGCACCAAGCAGATTGATGTCAATGACTTTCTTTACCGCATCAGGACGTAAGTCGCGCGTCTCGCGGTTGTTACCGCCGATTCCCGCATTGGCGATGAGGATATCGATGTAGCCAAATTCGCTGCGTAATTCGTTAGCCGCTTTCTGAACCGCATCCGCGTCCGTCACGTCACACGTGAGAACGCGCGCCGTTCCGCCTGCCGATTTACAACGGTCCGCCAAGTCACGGAGCATTTCTTTGCGTCTCGCTACAAGGCCAAGGACCGTACCGCGCTTTGCCAGCTCGAGCGCGAGACCTTCGCCGATGCCGCTCGACGCACCGGTTATAAGCACTACTTTGCTACTCCACTCCATCGCTCGATGATACTTCAGTCAACAACCGCTTCGAGAATTGACACCCATGATAACTTTTAGTGGTTCGGCAGTTAAAGGAAAAAATAATGAAAAGACTTCTCATTGGGATATCGATGTCTGCATTGCTTCTGGTTTTCTCAGATCCGGCGTTCGCGGCGGGGTACTGCACACGGCAAAAACTTAAGTACGATCTTTCAGGCGACTGGAAGGGCGAGGACAGTTACCTACTCCGGATCGAGAAGCTGTCTGACGGGCCGACCTGTTTTTCGATCTACGAGGCAAACACGTCGGTCGTACGCGAAATTAGAGACGTGGTGATACGCGACGGAGAGGTCGTTCATCTTGCATATTACACCCACACCACTAACGCCTATGTTGTCTATACGAACATAAAGGTTAAGGGAGACGATATGATATTTGACTGGTTCAGTTCCTACGATCTGGCGAAGGGAAAGGATACGTATATCCGTCAGAAAACGACAGGTTAGACCTCCACAATGGTCGTAACGATAACGGGCTTCGATTTAATCTTTTTTTGCACAAACCGCTTTAGGTGAATTCGCAGATTTTCCTTGAACACGGTCGTGTCGGCGATTTGTGCGATCTTCATTTCGGCGATTGCTTCAGATATTGCCTTACGAGCCTCGGCCGCGAAACCGTTCGTCGGTTCGAGCCCCGCGACGCCCTGAAACGTGATCTGGGGTTCGCCGGCGATCTTATGCGTCGCTTTGTCGATCGTAACGACTAGTGAGATCGCGCCGCCGTACGCCAATTTCTTTCGCTCACGCACGACGTCATACTGGATCTCGCCCATCGATTCTTCGTCAATGAACGTTTTGTGCAGATCATGCTTCGCGACAACGCGTGCACCGAATTCATCAAGCTCAAGCACATCGCCATTCTCGATCAAGACAATATTGTCGTCGGAATATCCGGGGACATGATTCTTGACGTACTCTTTGTGCCGAAACAACATTCGGTACTCGCCATGGATCGGTACCAGATACTTTGGCCGAGTTGTCTCGACCATGATCTTAATGTCTTCCTGCGAGGCGTGTCCGGAGACGTGGACCAGCCGCCGTTTTTCTTCGATGATGTTCGCCCCTCGCTTATACAGGTGACCGATCAGCCGGCTGATATTCTTTTCATTCCCCGGGATCATTCGCGCCGACAGGACGACGGTGTCACCCTTTTCGACTTCGAGTCCTTTGTAGGTGGACGTCGCCATGTTCCATAAGGCGGCGCGATTCTCGCCCTGAGATCCGGTCACGAGATAGCAGATCAAGTCGTCGTCGAGTGCACGGGCCTCGCCCATCGAGATCATCCCACCATGAGCAATTTTCAAAAGCCCCTGTTCACCGGCGATCTCGACGTTCTTTTGCATCGAGCGGCCGAGAACACATACCTTTCTACCGTACTCATGCGCGATGTCGAACACGATCTGCAGTCGGTGCATCGACGATGAGAAAGTGGCGACAAACAGGCGACCGGGTGTTTCTTCAAAGATCTCGCGGAACGCCGGAATGACCGCCTGCTCAGACGGCGTTCTCCCGGGCACAGTCGCGTTTGTCGAGTCCCCCAGCAGAGCGAGCACGCCGTTGTCGCCGTACCGTTTGAGTGTTTTAAGATCGTAAGGTTTTCCGATGACGGGCGTGTCGTCAATCTTGTAGTCACCGGTGTGGATCAGAGTTCCGATCGGCGTCGTGATCGCAAGCGAGAAGCAATCGACCAGAGAATGCGAGGCGTGAATAAATCCGACCTTGAAGTTTCCGATCTCTATCACGTCGTCCGCCTTGACTCGATGCAACAGCACATCGTCAAGCATGCGAAACTCTTCGAGCCGCTTTTCGGCGAGGGCAAGCGTAAATCGCGAGCCATACACCGGCAAATTGTATTTTTTCAGAATGTAGGCGAGCGCCCCGACGTGATCCTCGTGTCCATGCGTCAACACCAGCGCCGTGAGATCGTCACGATATTCCTCAAGGAAATCGAAATTTGGGATCGAAATATCGACACCGTAGGGAGTTTCTTCCGGAAAGCCCATGCCGGCGTCGACGACGATCATCTCGTCCCCGTACCGGATACCCATGCAATTCATTCCGAACTCGCCTATGCCGCCCAGAGGTATTATTTCTATCTTATTCACTTT
>JBDTWZ010000261.1:0-2921 GCA_040006435.1 Acidobacteriota bacterium | reverse complement strand
AAGGCGATCCTGCTTGATGCCGAAGCACGCGGAGATGTGAAAACCGATCCGCGGTACGGAAAACTCCGCGAGCCGGTGCAGCTCTTAACGAACGTGCTTCGTAATTTTCAGGTGAGTTCGGCGAATCTCGCTGGCCAAAGCGACGGGGTGGTGAACAACTCCGTTGCCGGTCTAGGCCAGAGCGTATTTCAAGCGCCGACAGTCTTCAACTATTATCAGCCGAACTATTACGTTCCGGGCTCGACCATACTCGGTCCCGAGTTTGGTATTTTCACGACCGCCACGTCGATCGGGCGTGCCAATCTGTTCGCGACGTATGCCTTCAACGGTCTGACGGTTGCTTTGCCCGACAGGCCGAACGGTACCCGGATCAACCTGACCGAAGCACAATCGGTCTCGGCGGGTGACTCCAGTGGGGACCAGTTGATGACTTATCTGGATTCGAAGATGATGCACGGGACGATGTCGCCGCAGATGCGAAGTGCGATATTACCGGCCGTCACGGCGGTGGCGTCCACGAATAATCTCCTGCGAGCGCAAACCGCAATTTACTTGATCGCGACCTCGTCGCAATTCCAGGTACAGAGGTGAAAATTATGAAACAAGATAGACGTGAATTCTTGAAAAAAACAGGCTGTACCCTGACGATGACCGCGCTCGCCACACAAATGCAGCATTTCGGATTGATGAGTGCGATCGCTCAGGAAACGAAGGACAGCACCGAAGAGATTGTCCCGAGTGACTATCGCGCTTTGGTGTGCGTTTTCCTGTCGGGCGGCAATGACGCTAACAATACTGTTGTCCCGAATCACAATGACGCGACGATAAGCAACTACACCGCTTATGCGAACGCGCGGAGCGCGCAGGGCCTGGCAATTTTGCAGTCGGAGCTGTTGCCGATCCCGGTGCCGCGGATGAGCAACTTGATATATGGGCTCCATCCCGGGCTCGGGCCCCAAGCGCCGGCGACGAATATCGTGAACAACGGTATTCATGAACTTTGGGCGGCAGGCAAGATGGCGGTTGCGTGTAACGTCGGCACATTGATTCAGCCGACTACCCGGACCCAATTTCTGTCCGCCGGCTGGCCGAAGCCGTTCCAGCTTTTCTCGCACTCGGATCAGGTCTCGCAGTATCAAGGGGGCCGGAGCGATACCGAATCGTTTACCGGATGGGGAGGACGGCTGTCCGATTTTCGCACCTCGCCTGATAACCCGAGCGGGCTCATTCCGATGATCACATCGATCTCCGGTGCGCAGTTGTTCACCGCCGGACAGACCACGCTGCCGCTTGCGATCGGTACCGGAACGCTTGCTAGCGTCTTGGATCCGACGACACCGAATACGAACGGAAGCGCTATAAGAACGGCTTTCAACAATCTTCGTTCGGTCGATCTGACGCATGATCTGCAGGCGGCTGCGAGTCACATAACCGATTCCGCGATGTCGGCGAATTCCGTTTTCCAGACGAATCCATATGATCCTCTCGGCTTCCCGGCAACGGGTATCGGAAACCAACTGCGACAGGTCGCCCGCGTCATCAAAAAACGCACTGACTTAGACATTAATCGCCAAGTCTTCTTCGTTCAGCTCGGCGGATTTGACACGCATAATAACCAGATCGGGGGACAGAGCAATCTGCTGATCCAGTTGAGCCAGGCTATGCGTGCGTTCTACAACGAGATGGTCACCCAGGGATTGGGAGACAAAGTAACGCAGTTCACAATGAGCGATTTTTCACGAACGATGAATCCCGCGGGAACCGGCGGAACAGTCGGCAGCGACCACGCTTGGGGAAGTCATATGTTCGTGGTCGGTGGTGGTATCACGGCAGCGGACTTCTATGGTTTGAACGGTTCGAATGGGACGCCATATCCGCATCTCGGATTTAACACGGGCGATGACGCCGATAGCGGCACCGGAGCACGCGGCCGCTGGATCCCGACGACGTCTGTTGAACAATACGCCGCGACTCTCGCACGCTGGTACGGCTTGCCGGACGCGAATCTCGTCAACGTGTTTCCGAAGATCGGCAATTTTGCGAATACGAACCTCGGATTTATGCAGCCGCCGGCGGCATAGATGCGAACAGGTTATTGGTTTTCCGCCAGGCAGGACGCTGTGATGCGTTCTGCCTTTTTTCATCGTTCTTGAACTTTGTCCGCCGCGAACCTAGAATCGATATGACGCCGTGAATCTGCCGAACTACCTAACTTTTGCAAGGATCATAATCGTGCCGTTGCTGGTCGTCGTATTACTGACGCCGGTGGCCGATCAGTGGTTCGGCGTCAGCGGATACGCGCTGGCGATCTTTATTTTTTTGATCGCATCCTTCACAGACATTCTCGACGGCCATATCGCGAGGCGACGGAATCAAGTTTCGACTCTTGGTAAATTTCTCGACCCCATCGCGGACAAGCTTTTGGTGTCGGCGGCCCTCATCGTCCTTGTTGAGAAGCATCTCGCACCGTCATGGGCCGTCGTAATTATCCTGAGTCGCGAATTCATCGTGACGGGATTGCGGTCGGTTGCGGCCGCCGAAGGCATAGTCATTCAGGCGCAGAGCATTGGAAAGCTGAAGATGTGGGCTCAATGCGTTGCGATCGTCGCGCTCCTGGTGGCAGCTGCGAATGGGACGCCGCCCGTTTCTAACTTTGGACTGGATTATCCGGCAATTCGTTTTTGGGAAGTAGCCGAGGTTCGAACGGCGTTTTCGAATCTGACTACTTTAGCTTTGACTGCCAACGACTGGAAAGTGTTCGGCTATCTTGTCGGCCGCGGAGCACTATGGGTCTCTGTCATTACGGCATGCTGGTCGATGTACGATTACTTCGCGTTCTTCTTCCGGGAGAAGCAGAAGCCAGTGATGATAAGTGATAAGTGATAAGTGATAAGTGATAAGTGATAAGTGATAAGTGATAA
>JBDTWZ010000260.1:0-2952 GCA_040006435.1 Acidobacteriota bacterium | reverse complement strand
AACATACTCCATCCGGCTCGCGATGACCATTTACACAAAACTTTTTACACCCTCGAGAGGTCTAGCTCTTCACTATTTACTGCCGTCCTTGCCGCCGAAAATTTTGCGGTATCTTGAAAAGCTCCGGATCGACGTCGGTCCGGAAGTCTCTTAACTCGACCGCGTACTGGAGGGTCCGCCCATCTTCTTGGATACTGTAAAACTCCTGCTTCACCGGCATGCCGATCTTTTCGTCGAAATAGATCAGCACTTCGGAATTCTCGCTGCCGTTGATGCGGGCGCTGAATTCGATAACCGATCCGTCACGTTTCACTTCGCGAAAGCTCGAGTAGTCGC
Source organism: Acidobacteriota bacterium (assembly GCA_040006435.1). GTDB lineage: Bacteria > Acidobacteriota > Blastocatellia > Pyrinomonadales > Pyrinomonadaceae > OLB17. The sequence goes on along the minus strand of JBDTWZ010000260.1, from coordinate 2,616 downwards.
GTGCGTTGAGCATGTGCGCCGTGAGCGGCTCATATACCGCCGCGGCGTTCGCCGAAAGGGCGCGTTCCTCAAATATCATTCGTTTGAAGTACATCAAATATTCCTTGTCAGTTATCAGCACCGCCCGGTGATTGTCGGTCCCGACATCGATGTCCGTCCGCCGCATCCCGCCGTTGCGTGCAATGAATGTTCGTCTTTCGACTTCACCCGTACGGACGACCAACTCGGCTTGAAAAACCTCGGGCTCGCGAGCGACGAAGGGGTGTTCGCTCTTCGGCTCGGAAGCAAAACCGGCTGTCGAATTGTCGCTGCTTCGCCAAAGGCTGCACCCGGCAAAAATGATCGACGAAAAGCAAATTGCGTGAAAGATTTTAGCCGGAGTTGACAAAAACATTCGAGTGATCGAAGTTTAACATACGGTCCCGAGAGCAATGAATTTACTGATCTGGCAAGCGATCTATCTGGCGATGGCCGCGGTTATTTTACCGGTCTCGCCGTTCCTGTTCCTGCTCGGACAGCACACCCGCCGCAAGGTCGGATTGCTGCCCGAAGCTGCCGGTGCGACGACAGGAGTGGTCGGCGAAGGGGAAACAGGGGCCAGGCTTTTCGTGATCGGTGAATCAACAGTCGCTGGCCTCGGAGCTCGAACTCATGCACACGGACTCACCGGGCGATTTGCCGAGCAGTTGAGCGAGCGAGTTGGAAAAGCGGTCAGCTGGTCGGTCGTCGGAAGAAACGGCGTCACCGCGAAACGGACGATCGATGAGCTGATTCCGCTGATGCCGGACGAGAAGTTCGACTACATTCTGGTCGGGCTTGGCGGCAACGACGTGATGAAGCTCAGCAGCCCGCGTAAATGGCGTCGCGATATGAGCCGGCTGCTTGCGATCCTGCGTGAAAAGAATCCGGAGGCACCGATCTTTATCACTAATTGTCCGATGATCAAATATTCTCCCGCGATCCCGCACCCGATAAAGTTTCTCCTTTGGGAACTTTCAAAGCTGCACGACGCGAATATCAGAGAATTTACCGCGGGCATGGACCGCGTCTTCTACTATCATCAGCCGACCGATATCCGGTCCGAAGGGTTTTTCGCCGACGGGATCCATCCTTCGGAACAAGGGTACGCCGACTGGTCGGCAGCGATGATGCGATTCTTTGAGACGAACTACAAATGGTAAACGCTGAAGAGTTTGCTAGAGAGCTTCGGGCGCGGATCGATTCGCACTTCGAATGGCTCCTGGTGAGCTCGACCGGCGCGACGTTTCCGTTGAGAAGGGATGAGATCGAGATCTCGGCCCAGGCTGAAAAGACTTTGCTAACGGTGCTCGACGATTCGGGTATCGGCGTCTCGCGGGTTCTGAAGCTAAACAACGACCCGGGCCCTCCGGAAATATCGATCGAGGTCCGTCGGCAATTCGCGAAGTCGAGTGAAACGATCCGACTCGTTCCCCGAACACCGGCGAGCCAGCTCAGCTTGAATGTAGAATTCGCCCGCCTCGAGCGTGCAAATTCGATCGCCGCCGGGCTCTTGGAACTTTTTCCGGAATACAAACTTTCGCGACTCGCCCTAAATGTCGAGAACGGACGGCTCGCGCAGATCTTTCTCCGCGATCCGCGCGGCGTCGAGGTCGCCGTCATGGCGGACGTGACGGCGACGATGATCCATGAAGCTGTAATGACGACGGCGATGCTCTGGCGTGAGAAACTGCAGTTGAGAAAAAAGCCGATCAACGAAATCTGGATCGCGGGTGAGCGAAAGCAGATCAGGAATGTTCGAAAACTGGTCGGGCTGTTTCATCAAAACATCGCAGCAAGATTCCGTATTTTCGAAGTGGCGGACGATGCAGGACGCCCGACCGTCAAAGAACTGCAGAAACCCGAGTTCCGGACGCTGTGGCGCGAGAAGGCGAAGAAGATAACGCTCCCCGCTGAGATCCGGCCAAGCCGTACGGCGGAGAGAATACTCGGGCTTTCACCTCGCGTGACGGACGTGATTTTCTCAAAGCAAGGCGAAACGATCCGCTTCCTCGGGCTGCCGTTCGCACGCGTGCGCACCGTAGCGGGTGACGAAAAAGCATGGTTTGGCATCGATCGCGACCGCCGTCCGCTCAATGAGAATTCATGGAGCGAGCTTGCCGAACTCGTGCGCCAGCTCGGCGTATATCGCAGTGCCGATACGCCAAACAAGCGTCACGAATTTTACCGGGCGTCGCCTGAGTCGTGGCTGGAATCCATCCTGCGGCGGAACATCCGTCGGCTTGACGCAAACCTTATCCTTTCGCCGATCTATAACCAGTTTCGTGCGTCGTCCGACAAGATCGATCTTCTGGCGATCCGACGCGACGGACGTCTGGTGATAATCGAGCTAAAAACTTCGCCCGATCGCGAGACCGTCTTTCAGGCCGCCGACTATTGGCGAAAGATCGAGATACAGCGTCGTCGCGGTGAGCTCGCTCGCGTGCGTGCGTTCGGAGAGATGGAGATCCAGGACAAGCCGGCGCTCGTTTACGCCGTCGCTCCGGCACTCAGTTTTCACAGAGATTTCGGATACTTTGCGCAAGCATTACGCCGTGAGATCGAGATGTGGAGATTCGAGCTTCGCGAGGATTGGCG
>JBDTWZ010000259.1:0-2971 GCA_040006435.1 Acidobacteriota bacterium | reverse complement strand
CGGGACGACGACGATCATCGACTTTGCGGTGCAGACGAAGGGCGAATCGATGACCGCGGGCGTCGACGCGTGGCACAAAAAGGCCGAGGGCAAGACGTGCATCGACTACGGCTTTCATCTCATCACGACGGAGTTTGAGGACGGCGATGAGAAGGAGATGTACAAGCTGATGGACGAGGGGATCACTTCGTTCAAGCTCTTCATGGCGTATCCGGGCGTGTTCTTGGCGGACGACGCGACGATATTTCGGGCGATGTCCGCAGCCGGACAACGGGGCGGTTTGATCTGTATGCACGCCGAGAACGGCATCGTCATCAACGAGATCATCAAACGCTTTATCGCCGACGGACGCACGGCTCCGAAGTATCACGCACTGACGCGTCCGACGATCGCTGAGGCCGAGGGTGTGCACCGAGCGATCGCCATCGCTGAAATGGCTGAGTCGCCGGTTTACATCGTTCACCTTAGCTGCACCGATGCGCTCAACCAAGTTCGCCAAGCTCGAGATCGCGGCATCGCGGCTTTCGCCGAAACGTGTCCGCAGTATCTTTTTCATTCGATCGAAGATTACGGCGACGGGTTCGACGGAGCACGTTACGTGATGACGCCTCCGCTACGTGAAAAGCATAATCAGGACGAGCTGTGGAAGGGTTTGAAGATGGATGATCTACAGGTGATCTCGACCGACCATTGCCCGTTCTGCATGAAGGAGCAAAAGGAGCTGGGTAAGGACGACTTTTCGAAAATCCCGAACGGCGCCCCAGGTGTTGAAAATCGAATGTCGCTGATCTACAACGGCGGGGTTGTCGAGAACAGAATCTCGCTCAACCGATTCGTCGAACTGACATCGACGGCTGCCGCGAAGATGTTTGGGTTATTTCCGAAAAAAGGAACGATCGCCGTCGGCTCGGACGCCGACATCGTTATCTTCGATCCGGAAAAGGAACACACCTTCGGTGTTGCGAACGAACATATGAACGTCGATTATTCGTCGTACGAAGGCTGGAAAATGAAGGGCAAGGTCGAGACCGTTCTCTCACGCGGCCGCGTCGTCATCGAGAACGGCGAGCATAAGGGTAAAGCAGGCGACGGACAATTCTTGAAACGCGGGACTTGTGTGAACTTCTAGGATCAAGCCATGTCGGAAATTCATAGATAAAAATGCGGCGTGTAGGTGGAGAGAAATAATATGAGATTGAGCTTAGTCATAGCAATCGTCGTTTTCGTAATTAGCGGCGTGGCATCTGCGCAGAGTGCGAAACAAAAACCGGCGATCGAAAAAGAAGTTAGAGATCTCGACATTGCTCACGCCGACGCGGTTCTGCGCGGCGATCTGGCTGCGATGGAAAAGATTTGGACGAAGGACTTCAAAGTTAATAATCCCTTTAACGAAGTGGACAAAGCCGACCGCATTCGCACCGGCGCAGTAACCTACGCTTCATTTGTGCGGGTCGCGGAAACCGTTCTGATTCATAAAAACACTGTAATCGTGATGGGACGCGAGACGGTCGTCCCGAAGGGCGATTCGCCTGATGCAGGGAAAACCATTAACCGCCGCTATACAAATATCTGGATGAAACGCGAGGGTAAATGGCGTTTGGTTGCGCGACACGCCAGCGTAATCTGTCCCAACTAGAATCCGGGAGGCGATTTGGCCCGCGCAGGTGTCTTCTGTAACGAAAATTCGATGCAGGTTCACGCGACTGCCGAATACGAAAAATTTTTCGAGCTGTGACGAGAAACTCTTATGGACAAGGAATTCAGCGTTGAACATCGTGGGGATCATATCCGTGTCGAACTTTCGCCTGATTTCGAGGTGATACCGGAACAGCAGGATGCGTTCTGGAACCGGCTTCGTGCTGCATGCGACAAGCATGACACCCGCCGTGTCCTTATTGAAGGCGTCGTGCCCGGAGGCGAACGGACCCCAACTGAGGTGATGGAGGCCGGACAAAGAACGGCAGCAATCCCTAACCTCTGGCTCGCGTTCTGTCTGGAGGATTTTGTCCCTACGGAAACCAGCGAGCTGTTTGAGGTCGTTGCTGCGTCAAAAGGCGTCCGCGTAAAATTTTTTTCCGAAACGGCCCATGCTCTTAGCTGGCTTCGAAACAATGCGGCGAGTTGAATCGAATAACATCGAGCGTTTCGCACAAGCTTGAGATCACCTATCTCCCCAGCCCGCAATCGGCAGGATCAGACCATCTCAAATTTCTTAAGGGAGCGATAGAGCGGATAGCTCACCGCCAGGAACACGAGCGCGTACACGCTCGGATACGGATTGCTGACTATGTATCCGAAAAACAAAAGAACGGCGATCACCAACACCAGCAGCGGGGCGAATGGATATCCCCAAGCCCGAAACGGCCGCGGCAGATCCGGTTCGCGCCGGCGTAAAATGAATAACGAGACGACCAGCATTATCGCGATGACGACCGCGAGAAATTGTGAGACGGCAAGGAGTAGCTCAAAGCTGCCTATCGAAGATAATACGAGCGCGGTAAGGGCCGTCACGGCCAGACCAAAGACCGGCGTACCGCCTTTGTTGACTGTAACTGCCCTGGGGGTAAACAGGCGATCGCGACCGAGAGCGAGAAGTATCCGCGGGCACAACATCATAAGGGCATTGATGATCCCGATCAATGAAAGTAACGCGAGGACCGTTACGATCTGGGCGCTGCGCGCACCAAAGATAAGACTCATTGCCTCGGCTCCGGCGAATTTTGAGCCTTCCAACTGAGACATCGGAAGTACGTAGAGCAATGCAAAGTTGACGAGCAGATAAATAGCAATGATCGCAGCGATACCAACGAATAGCGACCGGGGAATATTTCGGGTCGGATTTGTATCTTCCTCGGAGAAATAGATGGCGGAGTGCCACCCGTCATAAGTTCCCAGAACGAGCTGGAAGGCGAGAATGAAAGCGACCAGTTGTGCGAACGTCCCCGCCGAAGGAGCCAGTTCCGATTTGCCC
>JBDTWZ010000258.1:0-3002 GCA_040006435.1 Acidobacteriota bacterium | reverse complement strand
CTGGAATCTTTGTCGGCGAGCGTGACTGCGTGGCATATCCGGACCGTACAAACGACAATCCCAGATCGGCCGCATACATGTATGCCGGAACATCCTCGGATGCAACTCGACCGACAAAACTATCGGACTCCGTAAAACCTCTTTCCGTCAGCAGCAGAATTATCTTACTCGGATCACTTTGCGTTAGAAATAGTGCAAAGGTTTCAGGCCTCGTAGACTTGGCGACGGCCAGGAAGTCCGCGATCTCATCGGCAAGGTAGAGACCGCCCAAGGCTCCGACATGCGTTATGACATAGCGGTTTTCAACCCCCAGTTTCTGACGTGTCCTTTCACGGAGCTCGGACCGGTTGACCGAAAATCTCGACTCGAAATCCACACAGCACGGAATAACCTCGACCGGCCGTCCAAAGTTATCGAGCCAACCGACATCGGTGGCCTTGGATGCGCGGACACTCTCTGCCTCGAGGTTCGGCCACAATCCAGGATCACCCGACGACGGCGCTTTTGCATCGGGAAAAAGTATCTCTCTCGCCTTTTCGGTAAGCACGACGAAACCGTCTGCCTCGCCCATCAACCAACGCTCGATACGCTTGGCCGTTCGATATAGGATTCCGTTTGCCGGCCAAATGCCGGCATCCGTGTACTCCTCGGGGAAAAAACCGCGGATATCGAAAAGAAGCTTCGGCCGCTGGCCGCTTAGTTTTCTTCCAAGCGCCGCCATAAGCGTCGGGACGTGTACGCGGCCGTGAAGGATATTCGGTCTCCGATTCTTGATGAACCTTCGAACAAAAAGAGCGCCGCGGAAAATGTCGTAAGCTGTCGCGATGACCGAGAGCCTTTTGTGATAACGCAGCCAGTGCCAGTCGATGCCTTCCGCTTTAAGCGCGGCCTGCATTTCCGCTTCCCAATTCTCGCCGGCGAGCGGCTCAAAGGTTAGCAACGCAACTTCGGTCCCCCCTTTCCGGATCTCTCGCAAATACGGCAACACTTGCGTCTGGACCAGCGGCTGGCGCAATCCAAAATAACAGATGTAAAGGGTACTGGGCACGGTGATCTTAAGTAGGTCTCAACGTTAGCAACGGATCAAGTGTCAACTCTGTCGTCTTGGTGAGGGTCTCAACTTTGATAAGAAATGTCCCAGGTTTGCCGGCCGCATCCATACGCTCCTGATCGAGTGCGATAAAAACTTTCCGTATTCCCCGGCGTGAAAATACGAACCGGCCATCACCTTATGAAAATTTCCATAGGCACGGTTCCGAAGGTGGGCGACCCCAGGGTCAGCAAAAGCCTTTTCGTAGAAGAGTAGCATTCCGAGCTCCATATTTTCGACATTGCGATGCGCAGCGGCAGGGTGGCTTCGATAATTGACAAGCGGCTCTGCGACGAACCCGACCTTGAACCGTCGTGCGACTCGATAACAGAAATCCCAGTCCTCCCCAACCTTCATTCTCGTGTCGAACCCGCCAACGTCATCGAATGCTCTCCGACTGACGCTCACCGTACCGGGGCCCGGTATTACCAGCCCCTCCCATAATAGTAGATTGTCCGCGACACCTTCTTCCCCTCCGTCGAGGTGCCAGCCGATCGTTTTTCCGGTATCGCTGTCGAACTCCCGCATACCGCAGTGCACAAGCCCGATTTGTTCGTCCCTCGAAAATCGAGCGAGCTGCTTTTCGAGGTTGGTCCGTTCCCACGTGTCGTCAGCGTCAAGAAACGCGATTAGGTCACCCGTCGACTCCCGGACGCCCCGATTGCGTGCGGCACACACGCCGGCGTTATTCTGTCTAATATATCTTACCTTTTCGCCGAATTGCTTTACCGCCTCAGTCGTGTCGTCGGTCGATCCATCGTCGACGACAATGATCTCATCCGGGGGTCGTGTTTGAGCAAGCACACTACGAATAGCATCCGCGGCAAAACGGCCGTAGTTGTATGTAGGGATGACGACGGAGACGGATTTAGACATTAAACAAATTATTCTAGTTCGTATCCGCGATGTCTCGAGCACGCGATGAGAGGATAGGATAGGCGTCACCCGAAACCTCGCAGGCGTTCGCTTCACGGAAAATAGGCTCACGTTTCCGGAGTCGATAGTAACAATTCTGGGTTATCGACATTTTTTTTCGTCTTGATCTGGTCGATTTTGAATCATCGGAAATGGTGCGCCGCCTCAAACACGTCCGAGAATCCTGCGTCCTTACCTTCGATTATCTTAAAGCTGGTGGAAGGCCCTGCGCGGACGATACCCCTGAGCCCTGCCGCCAGCTTGGGAAACCTCGCGTTGATCAAACTTTTCATTCGAAATTCCGGCCGGCGAATCCATCTGAGGACTTCGTCACGAAGGGCATCTGGCTGCTTATCGAGTACCATTCTAAATTCGCGTTCTTCTTCTTCTGTGTTTACGCCGGTGCTCTTGAGATATACGAAGTTCTCATAAGCTGTGCAAAAGTATTTACTCCAATCAACGGGCTGATCATCCCTTCCAAAATCATGCGCGGCCGTTAAGATCGCATTGACCCCACAATTCTGCGGCAGCGCAAACTTCAGTGGAGTAAATTCTAGCGCGCGACCGCTTAACAGCCGTTCATAGTGTTCTCTGAAAGAGTTTATCTTGCGTTGTGACGAGGCGGTAGCATTCCCGGCCCAACTACTCCATAGGAGGAGGGGTTCGTCGAGGCAATAGTAGTCATCGGCCGCAAAAAAAACCGCGATGGCAAGGTAAATATCCGGTGGCACGGTATCGAACAGTTTGGTAGAAACCTTTTCAGTTTATCGAATACGCTGCGATGATATGCGGCGTTCGAAAGATACGGACAGATGAACTTCGGATCGATCGGACCGGCTGAAAGCCCGTGTTGAGAATAAACCTGTGCGATGGCTTCGCTTGAGGTAAAACGAGTCACGGTGCGGTCGTAATCTGAGATAAGTAACGAATTGGCAGCGATCGGTCGGTCAAAGTCTCTAAGATCATCATGATAGTAGCGACAGTATTGATAGCCAAC
>JBDTWZ010000257.1:0-3064 GCA_040006435.1 Acidobacteriota bacterium | reverse complement strand
CGGCGCCAAAGCGGTTTTGCTCAGCAGCCCTAGAACAAACGCCAGTGCGGCCAACCCGATTTGAATGATCCTACTCTTCGAAATCATTTCGCAGCTTCGGTCTCTCTATCATCAAAAAATTTCAAATAACAATGGTGAACCTTACCGGTTCGGCGGATCGGTCCGCTCATATGTATATTCGACTTCCAAAACGCTCTCGTCGAAATCCTGCTGACGCCCATGCACATTTGCCGCCGGCAAAAGGGTTCGCACCTCGAAGATCGATATGATCGGCAGGAACCGCACGAACAGATAGATCAGCGAGAAGAAAAAGCCCAGCGTTCCGACGAACATCGTAATGTCGAAGATCGTCGGCGAATACATCGCCCACGACGACGGGAGGAAATCGCGATTCAAGCTCGTGATAATGATCACAAAGCGTTCGAGCCACATTCCGATACTGACGATGACCGCGATCACAAACAGCCAGAACGGGCTCTCGCGAAACCGTTTGAACCACAGGAACTGGATCGAAATACCATTACAAAAGATCAGCATCCAGTAGAACATCCAGTAGGGACCGGTCCAGATGCGATTCTTGATCATGAAAACCTCGTACAGCGACGCACTGTACCAGCCAAAGAACGCCTCCATGGCGTAACCATAAACGACGATCAAACCCGTCGCGAGCATCACCTTGCCCATGTAATTGAGGTGGGTATCGGTGATGAAATCCTTCATGTTGTACCAGCGGCGAAGCGGTATACAGAGGATCAGGACCATCGCAAATCCGGCGAAGATCGCACCGGCGACAAAGTACGGCGGAAAGATAGTCGCGTGCCAGCCCGGAACCTGTGACACCGAGAAGTCGAACGACACGATCGAGTGGACCGAAAGAACGAGCGGTGTCGAGATGCCGGCTAATAAGAGATAGGTGATCTCATAACGGTGCCAATGCCGAGCGCTGCCCCGCCATCCCCACGACAGGATCGCGTAAACGAATTTGAAATACTTGTTCTTCGCGCGGTCGCGCAGAGTGGCGAGATCCGGGATCAGTCCGACATACCAGAACAGCAAAGAGATAGTTGCATAAGTGGATACCGCGAAGACGTCCCAGACAAGCGGGCTTCGAAACTGCGGCCAGATCCCCATCGTGTTTGGATACGGGAACAGCCAGTACGCGGCGAGCCACGGGCGGCCCGTATGAAGCAGCGGAAATACCGCGGCATTGGCAACGGCAAACAGCGTCATTGCCTCGGCGAAACGATTGATCGACGTTCGCCATTTTTGATTCATCAGTAAAAGGATCGCGGAAATAAGGGTACCGGCGTGGCCGATGCCGATCCACCAAACAAAGTTAATGATCGGGAATGCCCAGCCGACCGGCTGGTTGTTTCCGAAAATACCCATTCCCTTCGCGAGCAGATAGCCGACGGTGATCAACAAAAACTGCGCAACCATGAAGGCGATACCGAAACCGATAAACCAATGGAACGGCGTCTTCTTTTTCAGCGTTATATCGCCGATCTTGTCCGACACCGAGCCAAAAGTGTGGTCGCCCTCGATCATCGGCGGGTGAATTTTTTCCTGGATCTGTTTCAAATCCTGCATGATTTTCGCAATTTGCTCGAGGGCCTCGGCCCCACCGACAAACTTATTTCAAATGGTCAATGCCCTTCGCCCGCAGGCTCTGTTTCACTATGCGACTCGGCGCGTTTAGCTTGTGGTTTCGGCGCCCTGTAGTCCGGCATCTCCGGATTTTGGTTCCTCAGCTCAGCCAGGTAGGTCGTCCGGGGCTGCGTGTTCAGTTCATTCAGCAGGTTGTAATCTCGCGGATCCTTCTTGAGCTGGGCAACCTCACTCTGCTTGTCGTTGATGTCCCCGAACACTATCGCATCGGTCGGGCAGACCGCCTGACACGCGGTGATCACTTCGCCGTCGGCGATCGCGCGACCGTCCTTTTCAGCCTCGATCCGAGCCGCCGAGATACGCTGTGTACAGTACGTGCACTTTTCCATGACGCCGCGGCTGCGGATCGTCACTTCCGGATTACGCATCAATTTATACTGCGGCGTGTCCCAATCCTGATACAGCATGAAGTTGAACCGGCGAACTTTATAAGGACAGTTATTCGAGCAATATCGCGTCCCGACACAGCGGTTGTAAACCATGTCGTTAAGACCCTCGGCGCTGTGTACCGTGGCCGTCACCGGACATACAACTTCGCACGGAGCCTGCTCGCACTGCTGACAAAGAAGCGGCTGAAAGTGCGGGCCTACCGGATTGCTCAGGTCATCGCCGGCAAAATATGTATCGATCCGCATCCAGTGCATTTCGCGGCTTCGCTCGACCTGCTCACGCCCAACGACCGGAATATTATTCTCGGATTGGCACGCGAGCACGCACGCGTTGCAGCCGACACACGAGTTTAGGTCGATCGACATGCCCCAGCGGTGATACTTTTCGTATTGCTTTTCGTATTCCGCCGCCGCGGTCGTGTACATCGACTTGGGATACATGTCCTCGTTTTTCTCGGTCGCATGTTCGATCTCATTCTCGAGATCGTTAAAGTCCCACACACGAAGAATGTCGCGGCCCTCCATATTGAAATGGATCTGTGTCGAAGCGATCGTTCCCTGATCACCGTTTTTCGAAATACTTCCGCTACCAAAATTCATCGCGTCGGAACGCATCACGTCATAAGCGTTATAGCCGATACTGTTTCCGACCTTTCCGGCCCGTGATCGCCCGTATCCGAGAAAGATGGTCACGACATCGTCGGGCTGGCCGGGTGCGATCCAGACCGGGACGGGTTTCGAGATCGTTCCGCCCTGATAGTTGAGCGTCACGAGATCCGAGTACATGTTCGAACCCTTCGAGTTGATAAAGGCGGCGGGGCGTTTGCCGCCCGCACCCGATACCTGATCGCTATCGCCGGCTTGATTCAGATTCAATTTTTTCGCCGTATTCGGGCTGACGAGTGCGACGTTGTCCCAGGTGATCTTTGTAAGCGGATTGGGCAGCTCCTGAAGCCATCCATTATTCGCAAAACGTCCGTCGTAAACCGAGGGGTCGGGCAGGATCG
>JBDTWZ010000256.1:0-3091 GCA_040006435.1 Acidobacteriota bacterium | reverse complement strand
TAGGAGCGACATGTTGGTAGTTAGAATCGTCACCGAGGTCCGAAGCTCCGTAGGACCGACATGTTGGTAGTTACAATCGTCACCGAGTTCCGAAGCTCCGTAGGAGCGACATGTCACCAACATTATGGTGGGGAACCTTATTCGATCCAGTCGAAAAGAAAGCGTTCCTCGTATTCGACTTCAAATCGATCTAATAACCCGATGTACTCATCTTTGAATGATCGGCGAGCATGGTGTTTTTCTTGATTCAGTACGTATTTCACGACGGTATCGATCTGTGACCTGGAATAGGAGAACGCACCGAACCCTTCTTGCCAGTGAAATTTTCCGGCCACGAATCGCTTTTCATTAATGAACGCACTTGAGTTTGCCTTCACGTCCCGAATCAGGTCGGACAGCGCTAAACTCGGTCTGAGACCGAACATCAGGTGAATATGATCCTCTACGCCGCCTATGGCAAGGAGCTTTTGTTTTTGGTTGCGAAAGATGCCAGTGATGTATTTAAACAATTCTTCCTTCCACTGCGGTTGGATCAGATTGGCTCGGCCCTTAACCGCGAAAACCGCCTGGATATGGATTTGGGAGTATGTATTGGCCATCGATGATAAAAATAGCTCACACGCCATTTTTCAGTACTTAAGTCATCTGAAATATCTTGAACTGTCCCGCTCCTACGGAGCTCGGCCGGGTGGTTCACGAGTTGCTACCAATATTTCGCTCCTTCGGAGCTTACGCCATAACAGATCGACACTACCCGAAATTCCCTTTCTGGACTTTTGGAAGGACTCGCACCTCGGTCCGAATTGTGTTTATATTTTGTCGGGTCAATACCGCAATCAAAAAATGAAAACTATCCTGCTCTTTCTCGCGATCGTTACTTCCCTGTCATCCCTTACCTCCGCCGCAGAACCATCCGTATGGACGGTCGGCTCTCGCGCCGACGTGTTAAAGGGCGATTCACGCGGCGTCTCGATCGACTCGAGCGGTTCTATAACCCTCGCGCCGAAGCTGACCGAAATTTACAAAACCGAGCAGCCCTACATATGGTCAAGCGTCATCGACGCAAACGGCAATGTCTTTCTTGGAACCGGCAGCGACGGCCGCATTTACAAAGTTACAGCGGCCGGATCAGGAGCGATTTTCGCGGATCTTAACGAGCTGAACGTCACGGCCTTAGCGATCGGCCGCGGAGGCGAGTTATATGCCGCGACCTCACCCGACGGAAAAGTCTACCGGATCGATTCCGCCGGAAAGGCGGATGTTTATTTCGAACCAAAAGAGAAATACATTTGGTCGCTTGCGGTGATGAATGACGGAAGCCTTGCGGTCGGCAGCGGTGAAGGCGGAAAGGTATTCAGAGTTCGCGCCGCGATGGCAACGCCTGAAGCTTCGCTGCTCTTCGACACTAGCGAAACGCACATTATTTCCCTGGCAGCAGATAAGCAAGGAAATCTTTATGCCGGAACCGACTCGAACGGTCTCGTCATGCGATTCGGTGCGGACGGCAAACCTTTCGGCCTGCTCGATTCGCCGCTCCGCGAGATCCATGAAATTACGATCGGCCCCGACGGGTCCGTCTACGTGCTCGCATTGGGCGAATCGGCGTCCGTTGTGACACCGGTGTCGGTGCCATCGACAACATCGACACCCGAAGCGAAAACAGTTTCAGCCGAAAAGCCGAATCCAACGTCGCCGCCGATACCCGAGAAAAGCCGCTACGATCTGACGGGCGCCAAATCCGCTGTGTACCGTATCTTGCCGGACGGCGGCAGCGATATCATATGGGCCTCGACAAGCGTCACCGGATTCTCAATCTACGCGCATCAGACCAGCACCGGCGTACTGCTCGGAACATCGGACAAAGGCCGCGTCTATAACATCACGAATGCCGGTCGCGAAACTTTGGTTCTGCAGTCGGACACGAACCAGATCTCCACCATCCGAAGCAGGGGTGCAGATCTCTACGCAACGTCGAGCAATCAGGGCCGGTTGTTCAAGATCGGCGGCGACACCGTTGCCGATGGGAGTTATGAATCGGCCGTTTTCGATGCGAAGGCCGCCGCGACGTGGGGACGGATCTGGTGGCAGTCGAGCGGCAACGTTCAGATACAAACGCGGAGTGGAAACACCGAAAAAGCGGATGAGACCTGGAGTTCGTGGGCTGCGGTCGCCACCACTGTGCGGAGCGGACAGATCGCGAGCCCGAAGGCACGATATCTGCAATGGCGCGCCGTTCTGAGGTCAGGTGCGAATACGGTTTTGAACGAGGTGAGTGTGGCATTCCTCCCCCGCAATATTGCGCCGGAGATCTTATCGATAACGATCCTGCCGACGAATGTCGGACTGATCGCGAATCCGCCGATGCAGATCGATCCGAATATCGAACTCTCGGGACTCGATCCGGCGACCTTCGGCGTGCCGAATGTCGCGGTGCCGCCGCGTCGTGTTTATCTTCGCGGTGCCCGCTCGTTTCAATGGACTGCCGAAGACCGTAATGGCGATAAGCTCGTCTACGACGTCTTCTACAAAGAGGTCGGCGACACAGGCCGCACTGCCGCCTCGATGGGAGGTTATACACTTCTTCGCGGGAACATGACCGAAAACTTTCTGTCGCTCGACGGGCAGACTCTGGCCGACGGCCGGTACACTCTGCGGATTATCGCTAAGGACGTGCCCGACAATCCGCCCAGTCAATCGCTGACCGGCGAACGGATCAGCGAACCGTTCGACATCGACAATACTCAGCCCGTTGTCACACCGTCGGGATCGCCGCAGATCACCGCGACCGGTGCCCGTGTCGTCTTTATTGCGTCGGACAAGTCAAGTTATCTGACGAGCGCCGAATACAGCATCAACGGCGGTGAATGGATGACGGTATATGCGGATGATGGAATTTCCGATGGCCCGGACGAACGCTATACGATCGACGTTACGCTCACGTCACCCGGCGAATATGCCGTGACGCTCCGGGTTTTCGATTCACAGGGGAACGCGGGAAATGCGAGGGTGGTGGTTAGGCGATAAGACGGGAGACAAGAGACGGGAGACGGGAGACGGGAGACGGGAGACGGGAGACGGGAGACGGGAGACG
>JBDTWZ010000255.1:0-3096 GCA_040006435.1 Acidobacteriota bacterium | reverse complement strand
AAAAGACCGTCTTTTAACTTCGGTTCGAACCACGTAGATTTTGGCGGCATTATCTCGTCCATATCCGAGACCGCGAACAAGTCTTCCATGGTCGTCGGAAACAGTGAGAACGCCACTTGCGCCGAGCCATCATCGACTCTCCGCTCCAGTTCGTCCACGCCGCGAATGCCGCCGACGAACTCGATCCTCTCATCTGTCGTCGGATCGTTAATTCCCAGAATCGGGCCGAGCACGTAGTTTTGCAGGATGCTCACGTCAAGACGCTCGACGGGGTCGGGTTCGCGAATATAGTTGACGGCAAATCTCAGCGTGCGCCATTGTTTCTCGAGATAAAGGCAGATCTCGCCGTGATTTTCCGGCACGCTCTGACCGTCATCAACGACAACAAAGTTCTCCTGAATGCGACTTACAAACTCCGCCGGCTCCAAGCCGTTTAGGTCGTGGACGAGACGATTGTAGGCGAGGATCCGAAGGTCCTCGGCTGGAAAAAGACCGGCGAGTACAAAGTTGTATTCTTCGTCTCCAGTATGAGACGGATTCGTCTGCTTCAGGTGCTTGCGCGCCAGGCTCGCGCTTTCCAAACGATGGTGGCCATCGGCGACGTAAAGTGACGGAACGTCGGAAAACGCCTCGATCAAACCCGCGGCCTCCGTTGTTTTCCAAACCGTCTGACGAATCGAACCTTCGCACGGAAAGTCATAAAGCGGTGAGCCACTCATCACATCCCGGATCAGTTCGTCGATCCGATCGGTCCGGCGGAAGGCGATCAATATCAGGCCGGTCTGGGCACGTACGGCCAGCATGTGATCAGTGCGGTCCTCAACCTTATCGGGTCGGGTCTTTTCGTGCTTTTTAATTATGCCCGCCTCGTAATCGTCGATCGCCAGACAGCCCACTATGCCGGTCTGTGTGTGGCCATTGCTGGACATCCGGTAAACGTAAAAGGCAGGCTCCGGATCCGAAACAAAAACATCGCGGTCGAGAAATTGTTGCAGATTCGTCTTCGCGCGTTCGAGAACATGTTCGTTGGCAGGAAAGCTGGCACCGTTAAATTCGGCTTCGGCCCGCGTCACGCGCAAAAAACTTTCCGGATTGTCTTCGATAAAGTCGCGCACCTCGCTTTCGTGTGCGACATCGTAAGGAACGCACGACACTTGTTTGGCTTTTTCTACAGCGGGCCGAACAGCCCGGAAAGGTCGAATCGTCGACAACGGAATTCTCCTGAATTATCTGAAAACTGGTGAAGGCGAGCTCTGCTAACTGGATCATAAGGGCGGCTGCTTGCCCTGATTGATTATGTCGTCTACCTGCTGATTATTCTGCTCAAAGTCCTGCATCTGCCTGTCCGCATAACCTTTTTTGTCTATCTTCCACTCGTCGTCTTCGCGAACAAACGGGACGGTTTCCCACGATCCGAATGAGTTTTTTACTTCGAGCGTCGCCTTTTCGCCTTCGATCTTTTGATCGCGGAATTCGACAGTCTTCTGACCCTCGCTGAACAAGGTTTCGCGTCTAACAATGTCGTCCAGCGTCACGTTCTGTACCTTTGCCTCCTGCTCGTGCATTTTTATGCTTTCGGCAGACAGAAGCATCTTCATCTTCGTCGTATCTTTTCGCTTCACCGCGTTCACGTACGATTTAAAAGCCTCGACAGGCGTGTCGGGCTTTGACTCGCCGGCGCATGAGACAATGAGGACGGCAATCGAAAAAAAGAAACTTAGGGACAGGAAACGCATAGTTCGACACTTTGCAATTCGCGTTGGTAACGCGTTAAAACAAAAAGTATATCCTAATGAAGGAACAGGAGAAACGAGTGGAGCGAAAAAAAATGACGACTGGGGAGGTCGAAAGCGGCGTCGCCTCGACGAAGGATTGGCGATTCGACACAGACCTCTTATTCAAACGATTTGAGTTCGCAAATTTCGCTGAAAGCCTCGCTTTCGTGAATCGGGTAGGCGAAATCGCCGAGGCCGCCGACCACCATCCCGACATTACATTCGGCTGGGGCTATGTCGAGCTGCGGACGACGACCCATGATCGCGACGGCGTGACCGACGTAGATTTTGCTCTTGTTAAGAAGGTCGACAGTCTCGATGAAGGGAAATCCTAACCTGCTTCGGCGCATGGGATCGGCAGATCTTTCTGAAAGGTTATTTCCGCATCGCCGAATTTCGATACCATAAAATCGAAGTTCTCCGTCGCCTCGGCGACACCGTACAGGCATTGCTCGCCCCGCCGGTATATAAATGTCGCAAATACTCTCCGGGTCTTCGACATCCCTAACCCGAACGAGCCGAATTCCTGCCAGTCATCGCCGGAAAAATAGAGCTTCTCCGGCCGAATGCTATCTGCGGCAAGTTTCTCAATTATCCGGGCTTTCACCGATTCGTTGAAAAATGTGCCGGCGATCGGCCTCTTCGCAAGGTCAGTGGTTCCCCGCAGAATTATCGAGTCATAATCCGCGTCCATCTTCTTGTACTTCACAGGTCCGCCAACGAGATCGAGGGTAACGGGAACGCTTGCCAAATTTTCTGTCAACGGACGCGGCATCGAGACCGTGTTCGTCAGACGGAGTTCGTTATTCCATACGCCGGCGTTGGCCGCGCCGGACGTCATCAGGAAAACGGGTATCGACTTGTTCCTACCGAACAACCCGGGAGCCAGATTGATCTTCAGCTCGGTCGCCGGCAGATCTTCCTTATTGAATTGGATCGAGTATTGATTCTGTGCCGTGATGTCGCCGCGCGGACCGACCTCAGCGAAGAGCGTGTATCGAAGTTTTTCCCGATCGTCCGCGTCCCTCGTTGTGAGAACGTAATCTCCGAGTTTGCTCTTGAACTTTACGTAGAGCCAGAGCGGCTCGCCATCTGCGATCTTCTTCGCCTCGGCCGCTCTGGCCTCGGCAAAGGTCTTGTACTCGGCCTTACTCAATACCATCTGGACGTCGACGTTCAAGACGGCCGGCTTCGGCACGGGCAGAGCCCCTGCTTCGTTTAGTCGTCGGTCGTGTTCGCGGTCTTTCGACGCCTTTATCGACTGATCCATCCGCTGCCGCTGTTTATCCATTTGGGGAAACTGCGAAAAAACCGCGCCCAC
>JBDTWZ010000254.1:0-3200 GCA_040006435.1 Acidobacteriota bacterium | reverse complement strand
TGGTTACGTTAAGGTCCTGGATTTCGGCCTGGCAAAGCTTACCGAACTCGTGGATATGGGCGGCGAGGACGAAACGCGAAAGTTGGTAAAGACCAACCCGGGTGTCGTCATGGGGACAGTGTCATACATGTCGCCCGAGCAGGCCCGGGGCAAGCCTACCGACGCGCGTTCGGATGTGTTCAGTTTCGGGGTTGTCTTGTACGAAATGCTCACGGGTAACGCGCCGTTCGACGGCGAAACGGTGACGGACATACTGTCATCCATAATCAGCAGGGAACCGCCGCCGATTATCTCGATCGCGCCACACCTCCCGCGCGAGCTTCAACGTATCGTTCATAAAACGCTCAAGAAGAAACGCGATCAGCGGTATCAATCCACCCGCGACCTCCTCGGCGATATAAAAGAACTTCGGGACGAACTGCGGATGGAAGCGATGCTCGAGCAAACGGCCGTTCCGAATCGTTCCCCCGATTCCGGCCAAACGACGTCGCAGCCGCGGTACGCGACGAGTTCGGGCGGCCGAAGCCGCGATTCCATCCTGATCACCGAGTTCGAGAACACGACGGGCGAAGCGGTGTTCGATCAAACACTGAAAATGGCTCTCGCATATTCATTGGCACAGTCACCTTTCCTCGATATCGTGCCGGACTCAAAAGTTGCACAGACGCTTCGTCTGATGGGCCGCCGGGCGGACGAAAAGGTGAGCAAGGAGCTTGGCGAAGAGATCTGCATGCGGCAGAATCTCAAGGCGTTCCTCACGGGATCGATATCGAAATTCGGCGAGATCTACGTCTTAACGCTCGAAGCGATCAATGCGAGGAACAACGAGAGCCTCGGACGAGAGTTCGAACAGGTGAACTCGCGTGAGGAGGTGTTGAATGCACTCACGCGTGCCGCGACCGGGCTTCGAGAACGGCTGGGCGAAAGTCTCAGCTCGATCGAGAAGTTCAATGTGCCGAGCGAATCGATAACCACCTCGTCGCTGGAGGCGTTGAAGATCTTTGTTCTTGGCCGCGAGCAGATCGTTAACGGGAGGCAATTCGAGGCAATACCGTTTTACAAAAAAGCGCTTGAATTGGATCCTGAGTTCGCTCTGGCCTATACCGAGCTTGCGGTCGTTTACAGAAACACCGACCAATGGCAGCTCGCGGCAGCAATGACAAGAAAGGCATATGAACTCCGCGAGGCGGTCAGCGAAAGCGAAAAACTTAGGATCACCTATTACTTCCACAACTTCGTCAACGGCGAGCTCGACAAAGCGATCGATACGCTGGAGCTTTGGCGGAACACCTACCCGAATTTCGTTGTCTCGTATGTCAGCCTTTCCGATTCGATGGAACGGATCGGGCAATCGGAAAAAGCGGTAGCGTTCGCTCGCGAGGGCATCCGGATCGATCCGAATTACGCGACGATCTATATGAACCTTGTGGAGTCGCTGGTGTCGCTGGGCGGTTACGATGAAGCCAAGGAAACGTGCAGAACCGCGTTCGACCGGAAATTGGACGGAACTTATTTCCATCTATTCCCGCTGATGATCGCGTTTATCGAGAACGATCAGGACGCGATACAGACCGAGCTGCGCTGGTTCGCCGGGCGCGACGACGAGCATCTCGCCTTCGATGTCCAGGCACGCGCGGCCGCGGTGAGGGGCCAATGGCGAACGGCCCAGGATTTCTCGCGCCGCTCTGTGGATCTTGCGACCCACACGAATGCACGCGAGGTTGCCGGAAAATATGCGGCCGAGCAGGCGGTCCGGATCGTATTTTGGAGCTCGGGAACGGGCCTTCCAGACAAGAATGACACTACCCTTCGATCGGTCTTGAAGGCACAGACCAACAAAGCACTCAGCCTCGAAAAAGGGCAAATGGTGATCGTTACGAACGCCCTTGCTTTAGCTGTCGCGGGCCAATCGGACGAGGCAGTTTCACTGCTCAATGGAATGATCGCCGATCGACCTAATGACACCCTCCTCAAGCATCTATGGGCCCCGACGATCAGAGCCGCTGTGTGGCTGCAAGCCGGCAAGCTTAGAGAGGCTGTTGAAGAGCTCGAGATCACGGAACGCCTGGAGAAGGCCGGCGAGTTCATACCGCAGTATCTTCGCGGCTTGGCACTGCTGAGACTAAGCCGGAATTACGACGCCGCCCGTGAGTTCGCCAAGATCCTCAATTTCCGCGGCGAGGCCCCGCTCTCTTCCCTCTACCCGCTTGCACACCTGGGCAAGGCACGGGCGACCAACGACAAGGCCGACTACGAAAAGTTTTTTGAACTTTGGAAAGACGCCGAAAAGGACATGCCGGCGCTCGTCGCTGCGCGGTCCGAATTCGAAGCGCTCGCCTAGTTGTTCATCTGGTCCGCTTGCGTGTAGCCAAAGTCCTCGCGATGTGCGCCTGGAACGAAGAGTGTAAGACAGAACTCGAATCAAATCCCAAATCCCAAATCCGAAATCCGAAATCGAGATGTAGTGCGCCAACACTTGAGTCGCTACCGGTCCTACTCGAATAAATGGCTCGAACGCGTCAAGCGGTCCGTTTGCAGAAATGATGAACGGTGATACGATGCTGCCCTCTATAAAAGTAAAAGGTTCACTTGACGCTAACGCCTCTCGCGAGACGTAGCAAAAGGAGGAAATATGGCAGTTGTTTTGAGAGCTACTACGCCGGGTTTTACGGCGGCAAAATATGACGAGCTCCTTAAAAAGCTCGACACGGCCGGAGCAGGCTCGCCCGCGGGGCGGCTCTATCATGTGTGTTTCGGCGAGACCGACAATCTTCGCGTCAGCGACATCTGGGAAACGCGCGAAGCTTTCGAAAAATTCGGCGAAACCTTAAAGCCTGTGATGCAGGACCTGGGTATCGCTCCGCCTGAGCTCGAATTTTTCGAAGTGCATAACATCATCGAAGGCCGAAAGGCGACCGCGACCACACCCTAGGCCGCATTCCAATAATTCTCCCACCCGCCTCTCCGATCTGGCGACGGCCAGTTACCAGTCCGCCTCTTTCAACTGAGACATTTTGCTAATCGGGACATGTTCTGTTCCGATTACGCTAACTGGACATAAAACCACTGAATGGGACATATGAAGACCGCCGAACGATGATTTGCTCCTCGATGGAGCTGCACGACCTCGGCTGACTCACAGTTTTCTCACGCGGTGCTTCGCCCAATCCAAAATCCGAAATCCAAAATCTAAAATGGAA
>JBDTWZ010000253.1:0-3253 GCA_040006435.1 Acidobacteriota bacterium | reverse complement strand
AATGATAAAAACACTGGGAGAATGTGTTTGCCATTTTATTCGTGCGTCGCTGACGCGGCGCGTTTCCTTGTTGTCAATATTCCGTGGGCTAAGGCCCACGGCTAAATTCGTCTGACCGCTACGCGGTCCTTTTCGATCACGGGGTTACCGTCAAAAGATTACAACCATCGAGGTTGGCGGAATCGCGTCAAACACTTGGCCGATGTCATCGAGGTGCATTACAACGCATCCCCACGAAAGATGTCTGGGCCCGTTGTTTTTCCATTCCGTGATCCAGCCGTGGAAACCAATGCCTCCGCCGAGTTGGGTATTCTCAAGGGTAGAAGAACGCGACGACCAGCGAGCGTGGATGTGTCTAGCCTGCTCTGAGGTCACGATGCCTTCCGCGATCCCTCTTTCCGCGTCATATTTATTGGGGTAGTTTAGTTTTATCCAATGGCCACCATAATACTTACCATATGGACCATCGAAATCGCCTCTGTGCTTGTCGATAACAAAGTACATTCCTTTTGGTGTTTTATTATCACCCTCCCGCTGCTTTTGTCCGCGGCCTTGTCCGAGACTAATATCAAACTCTCCTGCGACCTCGCTCTTCCGGTACAGGCGCATCTTGTACGTTTCCTGATCAACCAGAATAAGAGTTGTCTCAGCTTGCGGTACGAAGAGTTTTCGGTGCGAACTTATGAAGTCCGACGGAGGGGTGTAGTGCTCACGGATCCAAGGTTCGTCCTTGCCATCTGAGGATGGCCAGTACGTCGGCAAAAGCTCCGCATCTGTGCGGAGTTCGAGATGCAGATGGGCAGGAAACGTCTTGTTCGGGTCCGTGCCTATAGATCCGATTCGTTGGCGCCTAGTTACCGTATCGCCGGCTTGTACGTGGGTTTCCAAAAGATGTGCATATAGCGATCGGATCGCTCGCTTTTCGTAGTTTGCGTAGAACGTGTGGTCCAGGACCACCATATTTCCCCATGGCTGGCCGAAGTTTCCGGAAAATGCGACCCGACCATTTGCTATTGCGTAGACGTCTTGTCCGAGATCTGTATTGCCCCCGCCTCCACCATTCCAATCTTCGCCTGGATGGATGCCCAGGCTGTAATGTTCGCCGAATTTGGTCGCGACGAACCAACCACTATGGGGCTTCCCGGTGGATCTGTCCGTATATGCGCCCTTTCCGTCGATATTTCCAACTGGAAAATCAAAACCGTCGGCAGGCGGTTTGGATGTCACCATGTAGGCATCGAATATGTTGGACGGCAAAACGACTGGATCTGACGACGGAGCAAGACCTCCAGAGCAGGATGAAAGGGCCGCAATGGCGATGTAAGCAGTTGCTATGAGGCTGGTTTTCATTTAGACAAAAGCCAAAGTAAAAGATGTCGAATGCCTTCGGAGAATTCTATTCACTCGTGCGTCGCTGACGCGACGCGTTTCCTTGTTGTCAATATTCCGTGGGCGAAGGCCCACGGCTAAATTCGGTCGTCCGCTACGCGGCCAGTTCAGATCCCCCGGTTTATCGGTGGGCTATTTTCGAACGTCCCTGAAGGAACTCTAAGAAATCATTTCCTAAACATCGCTAACATTCGATTCGTCACCAGGAATCCGCCGGCGATGTTGATCGCCGCGATCAAAACGGCGACGGCGCCGAGGATCGATGTCAGGTTCAGATCGTTTCCTGAAAGCTGCAGTATTCCGCCGACGAGAATGATGCCGCTGATCGCATTCGTGACGCTCATCAGAGGTGTATGGAGCGCGGGTTTGACGTTCCAGACGACTTGGAATCCAACAAAGATAGCGAGCATGAAGACGGTAAAATGCGACAGCTTCGATTCCGGTGCAACGACGCCGAGCCCGATCAGAGCGACGCCGATGACGGCGAGAAGGATCGGGTTGATGCCGGTGCCTGAATCTGCATGGGACGAATTCGCGGTAGGTGTTGCCTGCGCGACCGAAGCCGAACTCTTCGTCGGAACACCCGGTTCCGGAGGCGCGGGCGGAAGCGGCGGCGGCCACATCATCTTCCCTTCGTGCAGAACGATCGCACCGCGGACGACCTCATCATCGAGATCTACGTGCAGAGTTGGCTCCCCTCCTGTCTTAGGAGGGGTGGCCGCCGCTTCGGCGGACGGGGTGGTGCCGGTCGCTAAGGTTCCCGAACTTGATTTCTCGATCAGCTCTTCAAGCAGAGCCGTGACTGTCGCTCCATAGAGCTGGCTCGACATGCTCGCCATACGCGATGGCAGATCGGTGTAGCCGACGATCGTCACGCCCTTGTGCTGGACGACGCGACCGGGTTCGGTCAGGGCGCAGTTGCCACCCTGTTCGGCCGCGAGATCGACGATCACGGATCCGGGTTTCATCGATTCGACCATGCCTTTCGTGATCAATTTCGGAGCGGGCTTGCCGGGAATCAGCGCCGTCGTGACGATGATATCGACTTGCATAGCCTGCTGTGCGAACAGCGCCATCTCGGCTTTCAAAAAGCTGTCCGACATCTCTTTGGCGTAACCGCCTTTGCCCTCGCCTTCTTCTTTGACGTCGAGCTCGAGGTACTCGGCACCCATCGAGGCGACCTGATCCTTTGTCGCTGAACGCGGGTCAAACGCACGCACGATCGCTCCTAAACCTTTAGCAGCGCCGATCGCCGACAAACCCGCGACGCCGGCACCGATGACAAGCACCTTTGCGGGATCGATGCGGCCGGCCGCGGTGATCTGCCCGGTAAAAAATCGCGGGAAATTATTCGCGGCTTCGATGATCGCCCGGTAGCCAGCAATGTTTGCCATCGCCGAGAGCGTGTCCATTTTCTGCGCACGCGTGATCCGGGGCACGCTGTCCATCGCAAAGACCGTCGCATGTTTTTTTGCGAGGCGATCAACGATGTCACGATTCTGACCCGGCCAGACGAACCCGACGAGCCATCCTCCCTCGCGCATGAGATTCGCTTCGTCCACTTCCGGCGGGCGCACTTTCATGACGACGTCGGACGATCGCCAAAGCTCGGCTGCATCCGCGACGATCGAAGCTCCGGCTTCCTGGTATTCGGCGTCGGTGGCGTTGATCGCGTCACCCGCACCGGCCTGGACAGCAACGTCGAAACCGAGCTTTTTTAGTTTGAGAATAGTTTGCGGAGTCGCGGCGACGCGCCGTTCGCCGGGGTGGATCTCTTTCGGAATTCCGATCTTGGTCATAGGCGTTAGAAAAATGCTGCTGCGATCCTGATTCATTCGTGTGATTAGTGTGTTTCGTGGTTAAT
>JBDTWZ010000252.1:0-3284 GCA_040006435.1 Acidobacteriota bacterium | reverse complement strand
GGTCTCGAGTTCAAGCCTTCGGGAGCTTGACTCTTAACACAGTTGCTTCGTGGTTTGGATTCGCCCGCTTTATCTCAGTCTTCAATCGCAAACCTGAAAACCTAACCACGAAACACACGAAAATACACGAAACCAGAAACCAAGAGCCAGATTCGCTTCGATCCGGCCTATCCGCGTTCAAAAAAACGTTCGTTTCATCGCCCGCTCCGACTTTTCAGACATCCTCGCTCATCGTAGCGGCAAGCCGCGCAGATGCGTTTTTCCCAGAGGGAATTGCCATATCTACTGCCTAAGTTAATTATTCTTGAAGTTATAAACGATCTGGCCTGTGGTGTTCGCCGCATCGATCCGCATCTTCGACTGGCGTGCCGCGCTCTCGGCTGCCGCACGAAGCAGCGGATGGCCGCTTACGGCGCGGGCAGAGACGACATTGCCGGTTCCGTCCACCGCAACCTGGACACGCACCTCACCCGACGCGCCTAACTGTTTCGCCATCGGCGGATAGATCGGGCGTGGCAGACTGACGGCCATGCTGTTCAGGACGCCGCCGTTCAGATTGCGGTTCGGCGTCGAGACCGGTCGCGGCGTCGGCGACGAACCGGGCTTGATTATCGTCGGCTCGGGAGTCGGTAGCGGCGTACGGCTCGGAGTAGGCACAGGCGTCGGATCGTCGTCCGGTGTCGGCGACGGAGTTGCGCTCGGCGTCGGCTTTGGAGTGGGTGTCGGAGTTTTGATATTTGCGTTTGCATTAACGTTCGTATTGAGATTCGTGCCCGAGTTGAAGTTCGCGTTCAGATTGAAATTGAAATTCGTGTCGATGCCGAGATTCGTATTTGCATTGATATCCGCGTTGGCGTTCGCATTGATGTTCACATTTAGGTTCGAGTCAGCCGACCGATCGCGCTGCAGGAGCCACAGAGCGACGGCGGCAACGCCCGTAACGGCAAGTGTTCCAAGAATCGTTAGAACGACGACCTTTGCGGTGCTGGATCTCGCGGGGCCGCCGCGGTATGGCGTGGCCACGCGCGCACGTGCCTGCTGTTCACGCACTTCCTCGTACGTTGGCACGACAATGCGCGGGCGTTCCGGTTCGGGGTCGGGCACCGGTGCGTTTCGCCGGACCACCGTCACTTCGTCCGCATCGTCCTCAACCTCTTCGCCGAGGCTTTCGCTTGGCATCGCGACGAAATGCGGCTCTTCCTCTTCTAACAGAGGGGTGCCGTCCTTCATACAAAACCGCAGGATCTCTTCGTCGTAACGCGTCTCGCATGTTGGGCAATATTTCATAAATTATTGGATGGTCGAACCGCGGGATGTATTTGTAGGAATGTTTTAACACATCGCCGCGATTACGCGAAGAAGCGCGGCGGGCGAAAAAAAGAGGCTGTTCGGGAAGACAGCCTCTTCGAATTGTCTCCGGCCTTAGTGGGCCGTCAAGTTCGGAAGCACTGAAGGTCGTGTTCGGTTACGCGGAGCAAGTTGTGCCCGAACTTCGTGAGGGTTCGGGTCAGGGCCAACGGCGTCGAGTGGTCGATTCTCGATTAGAACCGATCGGTCAGACCATAAAGTTTGAACAACCCGCGGGTGCTTTTCAATTATTTTCCGGATCGTCATCGGCCTCCTCGCCGTCAAGGTCTTCCGGATCGAGCACGACGCCGTGGCTTACAAGGAAACTCTCGATCTCTTCTTCGGCCGTATAATCCCAGGCGTTGTCGCCCTCTTCGTCGCGGATGTTTATGTCCGCACCCGCGAGCACCAGAAGCCGCACATTCTCGAGATTCTCATCATCCGCCGCGTTCATGAGCGCTGTGACGCCTTCCTTATTCCTCACGTCCAGGTCGGCGCCTGCGTCGATCAAAGCTTTCAGCACGGCGGGTTGAGCACCCTTCGCCGCCCGGATCAGAGCGGTGTCGCCGTCATTGGCTACGCGATTCACCTTCGCACCACTGCGGATCAACAGTTCGACCATCTCTACCGGCGAGTCTTCATCAAGCATCATCAGTGGGGTCTCTTTCTCCTCGTTCCGGACATTTACCTTCGCCCCGAAATCGATGAGCAGACGGACAATTTCGAGATTCCCCGATCGTACCGCGGCGAACAACGGCGTCGATCCATCATCGTCCGCGCGATTTACGTCCTCGCCGGCGGCGATCAAGTCGCGGACGGTGTCAAGATCCTCGTCGGCGACCGCGATCGTCAAGGGGTTAGAGGGTTCGACCAATTGTAATGTCGTCGGCATTATCGCCACGACTCCCATCGTTACCATCTCCGTTCGAACGTCGAGCGTGAGGGTCTCGATACGCTCATTCGCAGCCGTTACCTCGATGAGAGCCATCAGTTTCCGAAAATGTTCCGCCGCCACTACCAACTGATATCGTCCGAGCGGAACCTGCTCGAGGCGGTAAACGCCGTCATAATCCGTGACGTTCTCCGCCACCTCCCCACCTTTTTTATCGAGCAGCGCCACGGTTGCACCCGGGATGACGCCGCCGTTCTCATCCGTGATCGTCCCCCACACGGATCCGTGTGTCTCGGGCACATCGGACATTGTCGTCGCAGCGGGCGCTCCGTTCTCCGAGACCGGGGTCGGTTCTTTTACCGGAGATGGAAGTAGAGATCTCTCGATGCCGGGTTGGGTCGAACGTTCGATCTTTGTCGACCCGACTCCTCCCTGTGAATACGCGAACGTGGAGAGGCTCATCGAGGCCGCCATCACACCCGCCGCCACTCGCGGAGCGCGACGCGAGATCTGAATAAGCTGCTCGGCATACATCGGTGCGCCCGTCGTCGGGTGCTTTATGTAGCGAACACAAAGGCGACCGTTCGATCGCCGCACAAGGCGCATCGCCTCCGCTCTCGTCATCGACGAGAGGTCGTTCACATTCTTCGAACAATGCGAACAGAAACGAACCTGATCGGTCCCGGCCATCCGGCCCCACTCTTCGGTACAAGGTGTTTTGACACTCAGGGCCTCGACATAACGCTTCTTTTTCATAGACTCCTCCTCACACAGTAATACTTACTTCACAAGCTTCTGCTCGGACTGGTTAGACAGTTTTTTCTGCTATTTGTTCCGGACGGAACATTGTTGTGTGTGCCTGCACTCTTGATGCGGCGACAATTTTATTTGGTTGCTTTCGTGGAAAAATTAAATACGGTTGGTCCCTAGTTTTTGTAATCGTCGGAGCCCGGCGCGGCGAAAAATTTCTGGTCGGAGGGCGTGGATTCTTCTTCAAGATCCCAGATCTCGAACAACGCCGCGAGTCTGTCGAGTCTGACGAGTC
>JBDTWZ010000251.1:0-3294 GCA_040006435.1 Acidobacteriota bacterium | reverse complement strand
CGACGATCCAATCAAACAACTCCCCGCCGTAACCTTTCGATCGCTCACCGGACTTGGAGATCAGATCATCGATCTCCAGATACTTTCCGCCGTGCAGCCAATCGCTTATACGAATTCCTGCGACTGCCTTTACCTCACCGTCTTTCAGATAGGCCACGCGATAGCCGGAACTTTCCATCTGTTGGCGCACACGCGGGAGAAATTCTTCGGCTGCAATGTGCGGGCGCAACTCCGACATCACTACATAGCAATCCTGTATCTCTTCGTCGGTCGTGGCAAAAGCAATCGTCATCGATATATTTCGGCTCAGTATAAATCCTGATGAATTGCCACTGTCTTCAGACCGTGGTTAGTCTATAAGAAATAAGGCGGCTTTAGCCGAAAGGATTGGGCTAAAGCCCGGCCTCCGTTTAGCCACTACACCCTTGGCTAGAGCCAGGGGCAATTGATCGGAACGCGTCGATCATTTCGCGTCCATCCAGTTATCACCGGCGCCGACCTCCACGACCAGAGGGGCATCCAGATCGGCGGCGGCTTCCATCTCACGTTTTATTATTTCGCTCGCGCGCTTCACTTCGTCGGCAGGCGCTTCGAACAAGAGCTCGTCATGCACCTGCATGATCATTTTCGTTTTTAGATTTTCTTTTTTCAGCGCTTCGTGGACACGAAGCATCGCGATCTTCACGATATCGCTTGCGGTGCCCTGTATCGGCATATTGATCGCCTCGCGTTCGGCCCGCGAACGGACCGTGTAGTTGCGATCGTTGATCGATGGGAAATATCGGCGACGGCCGAACATGGATGTCACGTATCCCTGCTTTCGCGCCGTTTCGGGGATCTCGTCCATGTATGTCCGAATGCCCTTGTACGTTTCGAAGTAATCCGCGATAACTTGTTTAGCTTCGGCACGGCTCAGCCCGACGCGCGAGCTCAGCCCATACGCTTCGACAGCGTACGCGATCGCAAAGTTCACGATCTTGGCAAGACGGCGTTTTTCTTTTAGCTCCTTGTCACTCTTTGCGCCAAAAACGAGCCGCGCCGTTTTCGCATGGATGTCTTCGCCGGTTTGATACGCCTCAAGCATTACCGGATCGCGCGTTATGTGAGCGAGGATACGCAATTCGAGCTGAGAATAATCGGCCGAGAGGATCTTGTTTCCTTTCTCGGGCACGAACGCCTGACGAATTCGCTGACCGAGTTCGGTGCGGATCGGAATATTCTGCAGATTAGGATCTGTCGAGCTTAGACGCCCGGTCGCTGCGACTGTTTGATTCAGACATCCATGAATCCGTCCGTCCGGCGAGATCATCTTAGGCAGTGCGTCAGCGTACGTCGCCTTGAGCTTATCCATCTCGCGATAGTCGATGATGAACTGTGCGATCTCGTACGTGTGTGCCAGCTCATCCAACACATCGCGGCTCGTCGAAACCTGACCCGTTGCCGTTTTTCTCCCCGTCGCGATGTTCAGCTCATCGAAAATTTCGCCAACCTGTTTGGGCGAACCAATATTAAATTCGCGGCCGGCGAGTTTGTAGATCTCTTTTTGCAGCCGTTCAAGTTCCGTCGACATGAAGTCTGAGAACTCTTTAAGATTCTCGCCGTCGACCTTCATTCCGGCCATCTCGATGTCCGCGAGGACCGATTCGATCGGCAGCTCGATCTCTTCGTAAACCTTTGTCAGCTCAGCGTCCGCGATCTTCGAGCGGAGAAGCGGCGCGAGTTGCAGCACCCAATCGGCGCGTTCGGCAGTACGAAACGCAGCTTCCGGAAATGTCTCGGGAACCTCCGTCGCAGGTTCGGACTCCAAATGGGCCTGCGCCAGAAACTGGACCGAATAGTTCGAACGTGTCGAATCGAGTAAGTAAGCGGCGATCATCGGATCATCCGTCACGGCGGTCGGTTCGATATCGATTGTCGCTAACACGCCGAAGTTGCGCTTGTGATCGTATGCAGATTTTTCCAGAAAGCCGTTCGACAAAACGTCGCGTAGGGGAGCGAGGGCCGACTTTTTTCCTTCCTTGAAGTTGTCGATGTCTATATAGTGCGCTATTCCCGGCGCCACGGCCATCGCTATGCCGGCCGGAGGAATTTTGTGAAAGCAACTCGACTTTTCATCTCCGTTCGAGTCGTCGACCTCGAAACTCCAATGCTCGGTCTCCCAAAGCTTTCGGACAAGCTTGTCGAGGTCTTCGCGATTGTCTATCACAGAATATTTCCGCTCGGGTGCAGTGGATTTTTGTCCATCCGCTGTTTCGAATAGCGTTGCTGAATCGGCAAATTCACGGATCAGCGAGTTGAACTCAAGTTCGCGAAACAGCTCGTACGCCGCTTTACGATCGGGTTCGCGTGCCTTCACCTGGTCAAGGTCCAGGTCGATAGCAACTTCGCAGTGGATCGTCGCCAGTTCCAGGGATTGCCGGATAATCTCCTGATTGTTCTGCAAGCTTTCGCGATATGTCTTGTGTTTGACCTTGTCCGCATTTTCCATCGCGCCTTCGGCAGAACCAAATTCCTGAACCAGCTTTAACGCGCCTTTTTCGCCGATCCCGGGTGCACCCGGAATGTTGTCGATCGAATCGCCCATCAAGCCGAGCAGGTCGATTATCTTTGCCGGCGGCACGCCGAATTTATTCAGCACCCAGGCTTCGTCACACCACTCGATCGGGGGCACGGCGACCTTGCGTTTTACGCTTTGTGAATTCTGCCGCATCGCGACGATGTTCGGGTCCTTCACCAATTGGCAAAGATCCTTGTCGTTCGACACGATCACCGCCTGCATGTTTTTGTCCGCTACCTTTTTTGCAAGTGTGCCGATGACATCGTCCGCTTCGTATCTATCCGCCTGCAGAATTGGGATATTGAACGCCTCACAAACTCGAAGAATAAATGGGATCTGATCCGCGAGATCGCTCGGCATATCCTGGCGATTCGCTTTGTAAGCGGCAAACGACTCGTGCCTGAATGTCTCTTTCTCCGATTCGAAGATCGCGGCAATGTAATCCGGCTTCTCGTCCTTGAGAAGCTTTCGCAGCATGTTCGTGAAGACAAATACCGCCTGCGTGACCTGTCCCTTGCTATTACGAAGAGGCTCTTGACGCGAGCCCATCGGAGCAAAAAATGCCCGGTAGATGTGCGACATCGAGTCGATCAGAAATACGCGTTTCATGAATTGATTTTGATGATAGATGCCTCAGGCTTAGATATCAATTTGATTGAAGCGGGGGCAAGCCCGCCTTCCGGACCTGCGAATGTCTTCAGAGCGCAAATCGCACAGCATCTCTTGGCAACGTCGGG
>JBDTWZ010000250.1:0-3310 GCA_040006435.1 Acidobacteriota bacterium | reverse complement strand
GGGACCTGGGACCTGGGACCTGGGACCTGGGACTAGGGACGTACGATCTATTTTCTCAAATTCGGTTTCGTGATATCCAGCTCATCAGCCTTGATCACATCGATCTTCATATCCGGAAACCGCTTTGCAAGATCGTCCTTGAAGATCGAGTAATCGCCGACGATGATGATATTGCCGTCGTGAAGATATCTCGAAGAAAAATCCTTTACGTTCGCTGAGCCGACCGCCGAGACACTGGCCATGTATTTATTCAATTCGGTCGAGGGAATACCGAAGCTGTAAAGATCTGCCAACGCGGCCGTCAAACCACCGGTCGTTTCCAGGTTCCGACCGAAACCGCCGGTCAGTACCAGGCGACGTGGGTTCAATTCAGTTTCTTCCGCATCAGTCTCGGCAAGCCGTTTTAATTCGGCGATTACCAACTCTGCAACCTCGGCCGCCGACTCATTCTTGGTCTGCGTTCGAGTGCTAAAGTTTGCGTTGCCGCCTCTCCAGCCGAATGTACTGCCGGCGCCATAGCTCAAGCCACGCTTGATCCGAATCTCCTGGTTTAGACGAGAAGAGTATCCACCGCCTAACAATGAGTTCAATACAGAAGCTGAGTAGTACTCCTTCGAAGATCGTCCAACAGTTCTGATCGGCCTGTAGAAATTAACCGACGCTTGGCCGGAGCCGGGAAGATCGACTACGAGAAGTCGGTTTGCGATGACTTTCCCTTCGCCGGGGTCAGTTCGGGAAGTAGGATCGCCATAGCGAGCAGACCCCTTTTCATCGGCTGAACGCGGAGTCTTCCAGTCACCCAGTAGCGTCTGGGCAGTCGATGTCGCGGTGTCCACAGAGATGTCCCCGGTCATTATCAGCACCGCCTGATTAGGGAGAAAGTGTTTCTCGTAGAACGAACGAAGATCTGAAGTCGATAGAGACTCGATGCTCGCAGCCGTTCCGCCCGCCGGGTGCTCGCCAAAGGCGTTAACCGCGGCAACATAGTTAGCCAGGAACGCCGGCTGAGTGAGATTCGACTTTAATTCATCGAGCGTCTGCGACTTCAGCAGATCGAGCTCATCTTTCTTGAACGCGGGATTCAGAACGACATCAGCCATGATCGCCATTGCCTTATCGAGCTTGTCTGATGTGACGCTGATAGTAACAGACGAGCTGTTCCACCCGGCACCTGAGTTGATGGATCCGCCAAGGAACTCCATCTCTTCGGCGATCTGTTCGGCGGTCCGCGTCTTTGTACCTTTCGTCAGCATGTCGGCGGTCATGTTCGCGAGACCCGCTTTCTTGATGCCCTCGGCAGATGCTCCGGACTTTACAAGGAGTTGGACCGTGACGATCGGCACACCGCGCTTTTCAACGACAGCGACGGTCAGCCCGTTTTTCAGCTTTATTTCTTTTACCGCCGGTATCGTCACCGACTTCGCCGGTCCGGGTGCCGGTATGATGTTCTGGCCAAGGAGTGTAACCGCCGATACGCTGAGACACAGAGAAAAGAAAAAGAAAACACGAACTGATTTAACCCATCGAGTCTGCTTAGAATCCGCTCCGCGTCTCCGCGTCTCTGCGGTAAAAATCATTTTGTTCATTTCTCTCCCCCCACCTTTTTCTCCTGGTTGTAGTGGATCACTACCCGGTTATTGTCTTTGAAATACTGCTTCATTACACGCTGTACGTCAGCGGCCGTTACGGCCTGGAGCGCGGCGACTTCAGTATTCACCGCTTTCGGATCGCCCTGATAAGCGACGGCCCTTTCGATTGCAATCGCCTTGCCGTCATTCGTCTCTCGTGCGCGGATCGCTCGCGAGACAAGCTGGTTCTTTGCCTTCTCTAGTTCGTTCGCCGTGACGCCTTTGTCTTGGATCTTCTTTAGCTCAGTTAGCAGTGCCGCTTCGAGATTTTCCGACGTTCCTTTTTCGGCACCAATGCCAATGAGCGACATTCGCCCGCCTTCGGTATTCAGTTCAAGTTCGAGATCGGCCTCTTGCGCGATCTGCTGCGTTCGAATAAGCGACTGATAGAGCCGCGAACTTTCGCCCCCAGACAAGATCGATGCCGCAAGACGCAACGCAGGGATATCAGGACTGGTCGTCTTCGGCGCTCGATATACGATGGCAGTGGCCGGGAACGGAACGATCGGGCCGAATTTCTCAAACCTGCGCTCGGTCATCCACGACGGTTCGACTTCGGTAACGCGTGCGATCTTTGCTTTCGGCCTTTTGAGCCGGCCGAAATATTTATTAACCCATGCGTCGAACTGTTTCTGATCGAAATCACCCACTACCGTCAGAACAGCGTTGTCCGGCCGGTAATAATGCTTGTAGAACTTTTCCGCGTCGGCACGCGTCGCAGCTTCGAGCTGATCGAGATCGCCGATCACGCCGCGACGATACGGATGCTTCTGGAAGGTGAGATCGTCGAGGTACCAGTAAAGCCTGCCGTAGGGCTGGGCGAGAACACCTTGACGATATTCTTCCTGGACGACCTTTCGTTCAGATAAGAAATTGTCCTCGTCGACAGTAAGGTTGACCATTCGGTCAGCCTCGGCCCAGAGAAGTACTTCAAGATGATTCGATGGAACGACCTCGTAGTAGTTCGTGTAATCCGGCCATGTCGAAGCGTTATTGAATCCGCCGACATCTTCGGTCAGGCGGTCCAATTTCTCGTTCGGCATATGGGCGGTCGCCTTGAACATCATGTGCTCGAACAAATGCGCAAAGCCCGATCGGCCAGGCGGATCGTTCTTGCCGCCGACGTCGTACCAAACATGGATTGAAACCGTCGGACTGGAATTATCCTGCACCGAAACGATCTTCATTCCGTTTGGAAGCACACGCTCTTTGATGTTGAGCGGGGCGACTTTCACTTGGGCAAACGCAGACGCGCAAGCCGTGGCGATGAGTAAGCTTAAAATTATTTTTCGCATGTTGATTGCCTGAACTTAATACGTTGCAGATCGTGATAGGGTTTTGATGACAAAACTCGGCGACAAGATGGACTGGAGCGCAGGCATCCTTGCCTGAGCTCCAGTCGCGTCTGAATTACGAGTAATCGTAAAATCCTTTTCCGCTTTTTCGCCCCAGCCATCCGGCGTCGACATATTTTTTGAGCAGAGGGCATGGCCGGTATTTAGGATCGCCGAGCCCTTCGTGCAAAACGTTCAAGATCGCGAGGCAGACATCCAGTCCGATAAAGTCGGCGAGAGCCAGGGGTCCCATCGGATGATTCATGCCGAGCTTCATGATCTCATCTATCGCTTCTTTCGTCGCAACGCCTTCGTGAAGCGCGAAGATCGACTCGTTGATCATCGGCA
>JBDTWZ010000249.1:0-3331 GCA_040006435.1 Acidobacteriota bacterium | reverse complement strand
TCGCATCGAGCTATTCGATGACGAGATTGAAAGCCTGTCGCTGTTTGATCCGCTCACGCATCCGCCGATTGAGATTGCCGCTTCGCATTGTCTGCTGAAGCCGATTGTTTCCTCCCTTGGCCTGTGCGTTCGGCGCGACCGACTGGAAGTTGTCGAGATAGAAAAGCATCGCCGGATGCTGTGCTGTACCGACGACGAGATCCTTAAAGTTTCCGAGGGCGTTTCTCCGCAGCACATCGCGTTCATAGCTTGGGATATACCAACGAACCGCCGCCTTGCCGGAAAATACGTTGAAATGGTTTTGCCAAAAGTCGACCATCACTTCGTGCAGCTGTCGCTCGGAATAGACGGCACGCAAAACACGGTTCGCGGCGATCTGGGGAAGTATCTGATTCGCCGGACGGAGATCATATTCGCGATACAGGGCCTGAAGTTTCTGTCGACGCTCGCGCTGCTCGTTGGCGGTCGGCTGTTGTTCTTCAGCCATCTTCTCCGTGTCACTCTTAGCCGTGTCGCCACGTTGCCGATCTGCCGATGCCGGGCGGGCCCCCTCCAATTGACGAAGCAAAGCACCGGGATTCGGATATTTTGCGAACACCTCGGCGGTGGACAGCTTGAAAACGTCGATATCCTTCACCTTGCCTTCGGCGACCGAATCATCGATCGAACGATCATCCAGTTGCCGCTCGATATACTTCTGCACGCCGATGGCCCTGACCTTTTCGACATCTCCGGGCCTGACACCGAAACCCAGACGGTTCAGCACATGGATTATTTTCTGGTCGTCCGTGAGCAGTTTTCGCGATGAATTATTATCGGCGGCGATCGCAAACATCGGCACCGTAAGGGCGTAAAGCGTAAGGAATGCTGTCAATCTCTGAAAGCGGCGAAAGGACTCTCTCATTTTATGAATACCTCTTGAAAATCTATGTAATCCTCATTATTTTGAGGTGGCTGTCTTTTTGGTTAGACGTTAAAAACGACGGGTTGGGCGAAGTTTCGGTCGGGCACACAACATCACGAAGGACAACAGATGTCGGTCGCGGCTCATCGTAGTTTTCAGAATTTACACGCTTTTGGGCTAGAATGTAACCCGGATCACCGAATATACGACAATGAAAGCAGCACGAGTTTCTATACTGTTCTCGATAGTTTTAAGTATGATTGCGGTCGTTACTGCCTTCGGCCAGACCGAGCGCTTTAGCGACGCGAATGTCGATTACGGCTTCGACGTGCCGGAGGCGAAATGGAAAATGACCGTCAAGCCTTCGGCGACAAGCCCAAATGTCGAGTATGTTCACGGCGATCGCAACGATGGGCACCTCGAAGTACGTCGATTAAAAGTTTCGAGAGACGCGATGCTTGCGGATATTATTCGTGACGAGGAACAGAAGCTGCAGTTTCTTCCCGGCTATGTCGCCGGCCCCGACGAGAACTTCGCCGGACGTTTGCGCGGTTCGGTTTTTAATTTTGAATTCGTCCGCACGGGCAGGCCGATGAGCGGCAGATTTTACTTCCTCCGATCTCCTGACGATCTCTCGGTTTACGTCTTACGCTTTACCGGCTTTCGAGACAAACTTCGCTCGATCCGGAATCAAACCGATTCGATCGGCAGAACGTTCTCGATCAACTCAGGCAAATAGTAATCTCAAGAGCTCAGCTTCGGACGCAAATCCTCGCGCCGGATGGGAGAATATAACCCCGCGATCGACTGTAATCGGAAAGCACTTTATCTTCGAGCTCGATTTTCCGGCATCGTATCTGCTCCGATATTTCGCGGGATAACGACGACATGATCGCGACATCAAAAGTCTCAGCTTTTTGGAAAAGGCTCCACGCGGTCTGGCCGTTGACCTGATAACCCTCACAAAGGCGTTCGGCCAGAGCCTTACTATCCCCGACCTCGAACCAATTCAAAAAATCATCTCGCCCGAGTCCCTCTCCGCATTCCGCCAGAAGAATGATCGTGCCGTTCTCTTTGCAGGCATGTGACGCCGCGTCGAGAGCCTTGTGGGCCTGGATCATGTTGATATCGTGTGGAAATCCGCCGCAGCTGACGATCACGACGTCGCGCTTTTCTTCGATCTCGATCGTATTGTTTTTTAAGTAAGCGTCGCAGGCAGCTCGATGCGACGTTATCCAATCGCCACAGAATAGATTCACGGCGTCGCCGCGTTCGTCGACGATGACGTTCACCGAAAACGAAGGTGCGGCGAACGCCGCGGCTTCGACAAATGCTTCATGGACCGCGTTACCGTCGAGCAGGCCTGATCCGACGCCTCGGCGCCGGGTTTTCGTTTCGCAGTCAAACGCGAGTTTATGTGTCGTCGAAATGGTCCGCGCTGATGCGAGCCCTGGGCAGATCAACTTTCGCCCTCCGGTAAACCCGGCAAAATAATGAAACGCGACGCCGCCGATCAAAACGACGTGATCGTACTTACTGAGATTGCGATTTAGTTCGACCGGAATACCCGTCGAGCTTTCGCCAACGCGCATGATTTGCATAAGATCCCGCGGATTGTGATCGAGAGTCTTGATCCGCTGCGAGATAAATGGCGTCAGGATCTCAGCCTTTTCGTCGTCCGTTACAGCCCGGTGGATTCCGGTCGAAAAGATTGCCGCCATCTCATGCGGCGCGGTTCCGTTCGCTATGAGCCGTCGAACGAGAAGATTGATGATCTGGCCGCACGCCGTGCGGCGAGTCGCGTCGGGGACGACAAAGAGAACCGTTTCACCAGGCTGAACTATTTCTTCAAGGGGTAAGGAATCTATCGGAGCGTCGAGTTTGGCGCCGAGCTCGACGTCAGACAGCGGTTTCGGTTCATCAGCCGCTCGCAGGATTTCATATCGATCGCTGTCGTACGAGAAAGGAATCGCAGAGCGGCCGTATTTTAGGAGGATCTCTGGCATTCGAGTGCAACGGTCAATACCGCCCGCGTAAGCAGGTGATCAAGAGATGAGATTTTCTAACGTTGATTAATCTGTGCGCCGATCATCCGCTGCTCACCCAGACTTCGGCCGCCCAACTCCTATTTTTCGGTCTGGTTTCGCTTCGCCTCTTGTTCGTGTATTTTCGTGCATTTCGTGGTTTGGATTCGCCCGTTTTTATCTCAGTCTTCAATCGCAAACCTGAAAACCTAACCACGAACACACACGAAAATACACGAAACAAGACAAGACACGAAACCAGAAACCAAGAGTCAGATCCGCTTCGATCCGCCTAATCCGCTCCATCCGCGTTCAAAAAACCCGTTCGTTTCATCGCTTGCTTCGTGCTTTGGATTCGCCCGTTTTTATCTCAGTCTTCAATCGCAAACCTGAAAACCTAACC
>JBDTWZ010000248.1:0-3393 GCA_040006435.1 Acidobacteriota bacterium | reverse complement strand
CAATACGAAAAGGCGGTTTTCTGGTTTGAAAAGCTGAACGGAGACACTTCGAAAGACGGTCGCGAAGGACTTGCATTCAAAGGAGCATCACTCGTTCGACTTGGAAAGAATCTCGAGGCAGCGAAGGTTTACGAGCAATACGTTCAGACATTTGCAAATGGGGAACGTATCGAGTCGGCGCATTTGAATCTGATCGACGCATATCGTGAAGCTGGCAAATATGGTGACGCCGAATCGTGGGTCGATCGAACGGTTGCACGGTTCCTCGGTAAACCGGCAGCCGTGAATGCTCTCCACGCGCGTTTGAGAATGGAGATCTATCGTGAGCGTTGGGACAATGCGATCGCAACCGCGGACAGGCTTTTGAATGGCCGGAGTTTTGCAGGTGCGATGGCCGGAAGCGACGAGATAAAGTTTCTCAAGGGCTATGCTCTCAAAGAAGCCGGTCGGAAGCAGCTTGCGGTAGAGACGTATGCGTCTATTCCGAACACCTTCTCCTCGTACCACGGTGGCCTGGCGGCTGAGACTCTGGCAAAGAGCGGAGCGAAATTTCATGTTCCCGATCCGCTCACGGCAAAGCAAATCAGCGACTCTCCTATTATGTTCCGAAGTGAACTACTCGCGGTTTCAAAGAAATTCAAAGTCGATCCCCGGTTCCTACTCGCGATCATGAAGCAGGAAAGTGTGTTCCGGGCGAATGCAAAATCGCCGGCCGGAGCTCGGGGATTGCTTCAGTTGGTCTTTGACACGGCGATAAAATATAAGGACAAGGCAGGCTATCCGGATCTCCACCCGGATGATCTTTATTCCCCTGCAGCGAACATCGCAATTGGTGCGGCGTACGTCGCCGATCTCAAATCACAGTTCGGCGGACTCTACGAGGCAATCGCCGCGAGCTACAACGGAGGCGAGGACAACGCAGCCCGTTGGCTGAGCCGCAGCAAGCCCAAGGAACCCGCAATTTTCACATCTGAAGTTGGTTTTGCCGAAACGAAGAACTACGTCTTTAAGGTAATGAACAACTATCGGATCTACCGCGAACTATACACCGAGGGATTGCAACGACGGTGACCCACCGCCGAAACGTCCTGACGCGGTTTAATTACTCTTCCCACGCACCCTGGCCTTCGCGCTCGACGTGATACCCGGCGTTCTCGAGATGTTTGTGGACATCGCGTCCATGGAGTTCGTCGCGAACTTCTAAGACTAGTTCAATTCCCGTATATCCGAGCGGTGCAAGCCAGATCGCCCTTTGATGATTTACTTCGATGACGTTAGCACCGCTCTCGGCGACCGACTCGAGCATGGCGGCAAGCGATCCAGGACGGTCCAGAACGAGAAGCTTGAAAACGACATATCTTCCCTGGCGTACGAGGACCTGCTCGATCACCCGATTGAGAAGATTTCCGTCGATGTTGCCGCCGCATAAAACGGCGCAGACGGTGTCCTTTTCGTCGAGCTTGATTTTTCGAGCGATGAGCGCGGCGACGCCCGCCGCTCCGGCGCCTTCGACAACGAGATGAACATTCTGCACGCAATGAAAGATCCCGCGTGCGATCTCTTCCTCACTGACCTCAACCACCTCGTCTACAAAGTCGCGAATGATCGGCAGAGTTAACTTGCCGGGCCGTTTCACGGCGATCCCGTCGGCGATCGATGGCTGATGTTTAGCTTCGATCGGCTCACCCGCTATCAGTGACGGATTTACCGCCGCGACATTCGCGGCCTGAACACCGATTACACGAACATTCGCAAGCAGGCTTTTTGCCGAGATCGCGATCCCGGAGATGATTCCGCCGCCGCCGATCGGCACCACGATAACTGTTACGTCCGGTAACCGCTCCGCAATCTCGCAACCGATGGTTCCCTGCCCGGCGATGACACGATTGTCATCAAACGCATGGACGTAGGTAAAGCCATGCTCACTCTCAAGCTCGCGCGAGTAGGCGACGGCCTCGTCAAATGTCGTTCCTCTTAAGATCGCCTCCGCGCCGTAACTTCGCGTCGCCATCACCTTCGTCAGCGGTGCGAATTCCGGGAGGACGATCGTCGCCTTTATGTTGTGAAGTCGCGCCGCGAGAGCGACAGCCTGGGCGTGATTTCCGGCGGAACCCGTTACCACACCGCGTTGTTTTTCAGCATCGGACAGACGCGAGATCGTGTTATAAGCGCCGCGAATCTTAAAAGAACCGGATCGCTGCAAACACTCGGCTTTGAGATGGACGCGTGTTCCGAGTTCCTCGGAAAGCTTTTCATCGGAGATTATCGGTGTCGGATTGATTATGCCTTTGAGGATTTTTCGGGCGTCTTCGATATCGGCGAGCTTTACCGTCATAACTGTTGGCAAGATTATAAGGTAATGCAACGCCAACGCAAAAAATCGGAACCGGATCAAGGCTATGGAATGAATTTGAAGAACAAACTGAAAGTAAGTAGGCGGAATTTGATATGATGACTGATCTTTTCTCCGGTTCCGATTTTCCTGTTAAAGAACTTTCACACCCTGAATCGTTCGCTATACTTGTTATATTCCAACCTGTAACGCGGAGATGGGCGTGAAATTGTATCGTTCGGTGAAAATAGTTTATATTTGCTGTACTTACAGACTCGGAGGAATCAATGGACTTAATGGGATCAGGTGCCAGCTTTGTGCTTTTTCAAGTAGAATTTCTTGGCTTCGGAGCCATCTTTCTGCTTTTTCTCGGAATTGCGCTTTTGACCGTTGCGTGGAAGACGATCAAGATCGTTCCGCAATCCAGCGTGTTGCTGATTGAACGACTTGGCCGTTTTCATCGTGTCGCGCAGAGCGGCCTGAACATTATCGTTCCTTTTTTCGAGTCGCCGAGAGCGGTCTATTGGACGAACGTCCGTCCGGGCGTTACGTCGATCGACCTGCGTGAGCAGTACATCGATCTTCCGCCGCAGCCCGTCATCACGCGCGACAACGTTACGATCAATGTTGATTCGGTCGTCTATTGGATGATCACCGATCCCATCAAGTCCGTTTACGAGATCAACGACCTCGTCGGAAGTCTTGTTCAGTTGACCATCACCGGTATGCGTTCGGTAATGGGCGAAATGGATCTCGATCACACGCTTTCCAACCGCGACGCGATCAACTCGAAACTTCGACTGATCCTTGACGAGGCAACGGACAAATGGGGTGTCAAGGTTACGCGGGTCGACGTCAAGAACATCAGCCCGCCCGAGGATGTTCGGCTTACGATGGAAAAGCAAATGACCGCAGAGCGTAACCGTCGTGCGTTGATCCTACAGGCTGAGGGCGACAAGCAGGCCGCGATCACTCGTGCAGAAGGTGAAAAACAAGCGGCCGTTACACGATCCGAAGGAAACAAACAGTCAGCTATTCTCGATGCCGAAGGAGCGGCCCAG
>JBDTWZ010000247.1:0-3480 GCA_040006435.1 Acidobacteriota bacterium | reverse complement strand
TCCCACGGCCACGTCGGGTTTCTGAAACCAGCCGAATGCGTCATCAGATGCCGGATCGTTATGTCGTCCATCGATCCGAACTTGTTGTGCACCTCGCGCAGCTCAGGCAGATATTTCGTGACTGGGTCATCCAGCTTCAGCAGTCCGCGATCGCGAAGCTGCATGATCGCAATACCTGTGAACGGCTTGGTGTTTGATGCCCAGTGATAGATCGTGTTCGCATCTACGGGCTGTTTCTTTTCGAGATTTGCTGAGCCGTAATGCCGCTCGAACACGATGCGGCTGTCTTTCAGAAACACAAAGCTGCTGCCAACGATCCCGGCGCCTTTTAGTTCCTTGAGATATGTCTCGTCGAATTTCTTGAATTTGTCGGACTGGGCGTATGTGGCCATGGTGGCAAAGATGATCAGCGTTGCGAGTATTGGTTTCATCGACGATATAAGCCTGACAGAGGCTCTTCCCGAAAAACTGAAAAGTGAAAACTGAAAAGTGAAAACGTGCTATTCGGAATAACTGACAGCTGATAGCTAAAAACTGATAATGTCGCCGATTTTATCACGGGGTGCAAAATCAGATGAACGGGGTCAAATCCTTAGATCCGCATGATCCGCGTTCGAAAAAAGGTTAGCCGACCCGAGACCCACTCGCTACCGCGCGTGTATGGCCTGTTATACAATCAAGCTAATGAGTTCTTACGAGTCTTTATCTGAAACTCAACAGTTTGCCTGCCGCGTGATCGCCGATCATGCGCGGTCGACGGCGTTCGCGATCGCCGACGGCATTTTGCCCGGCAATGAGGGACGCAATTATGTGCTCCGCAAAATTATGCGCCGCGCGATCTATCACGGCCGCGAGCATCTCGGTTTGAAAGACCTGTTCTTTTACAAGGTCTGCAATTTCGTCATCGGTCAGATGCATAACGCGTTTCCCGAACTTGAAGCCCAGCGCGAATTCATTGGCAAGATGGTCCGGCTTGAAGAGGAAAGATTTGGGAACACGGTGACGGTCGGTCTCAAAAAGCTGGATGAACTGGACATATCGTCCGACTCATTATTCGCCGATGTCGCTAAGCTTTATGACACATACGGAACGCCGCGTGATCTGATCCGTGTCTACGTCGAAGAGAAAGGAATCACGTTCGAAGAGGACGATTACAACTCGAGATTCGATGACGCGCTGCAGGCTGCACAGAAGCAATCCGGTGTCGGGCACACCGAGCGCAAATCGCAGATCAGCCCGATATACGCCGAGATACTCGATAAGGTCGGGGCCGGTAAATTCCACGGCTACGACACGACGCGGCTTGAAGACGCAGAGGTCGTCGCAATCGTAAAAGAGGAGAAACAGATTGACGCACTCAACGAGGGCGAGGAAGGCCTTGTCGTTTTGAAAGACACGCCTTATTATGCCGAGGCGGGCGGTCAGGTTGGCGACACAGGAGTTCTAGTTAGAATCGGCTCCCCTCCTGTCTTAGGAGGGGTGGCCGCCGCTTCGGCGGACGGGGTGGTGACGACCGACAAGACTGAGGAGAAACCACCCGCTACCGCAGGTGGTACTGACTCGGTTGCACGAATCCGGGTGATCGACACGTTCTCTCCAGTCACCGGATTGATCCTTCACAAATCAAAAGTAGAAAGCGGCTCGATCAAAGTCGGTGACAAAGTCACGGCCATAGTCGACGTTGAGAAGCGCGATGCGACTAGGCGAAATCACACGGCGACGCATCTCGTCCACGCCGCGCTCCGCGAAGTTCTCGGCACCCATATAAAACAGGCCGGCTCGGTGGTCGCACCGAATTACCTCCGATTCGACTTTACGCATTATCAGCCGATGGCCGAGGAGCAGATCGCCGAGATCGAGGACCTCGTCAATCGCTACATCCTCGAAAACCAGCCGGTCAACACGAACATCCAGGGCATAGAGGAAGCGATGCGCGGCGGAGCGATGGCTCTGTTCGGCGAAAAATACGGCACCGATGTCCGCGTGCTGAGCGTCGGTGACGGAGTGTTTTCGAAAGAGCTCTGCGGCGGGACGCATGTGAAGGCCACGGGCGATATCGGGGCGTTCAAGATCACATCCGACGAAGCTATTGCGTCGGGCGTACGCCGCATTCGCGCGATCACCGGCTTTGACGCTTTCGAGCGGTTTCGTGAAGATGAGCGGCTAATTGATCGAAGTCTCGCCGCCCTGAAAACGCAACGTGACAATCTTCCGAACGCGATCGAGCGTTTGCAGGAAGAAGTGAAGCGTACGCGGAAAGAGATCGAAGATCTGAAATTAAAGATCGCGACCGGGGCGATCGGCACGGCGACATCAAATGGCGACGAAGCCCGCGATGTGAATGGCGTTAAGGTGCTCGGGAAGATCGTTGACGGGCTCGACGCCAATGGCCAGCGTCAACTTTCGGATACGCTGCTGGCGCGTCTAAAGTCGGGCGTCGTCGTTCTCGGACGAGCAAGCGAAGGCAAGGTCAGCATCATCGTCCGCGTCTCGGACGATCTGACAGCACGTGTGAAAGCCGGAAACGTGATCAAAGAGATAGTCCCGATCGTTGGTGGAAAAGGCGGCGGCCGTCCCGACATGGCCGAAGGCGGCGGCACCGAACCCGCGAAACTTGCCGAAGCGATCGAGGCGAGCTACGACGTTATCGAGAAGATGCTTGGGTGAAAGAGCGCGGCCTGCGCCGAGGCCCTCATTCGTCGCACAATTTTTGAACGCGGATCGGGCGGATTTGGCAGATGTTCCGGATCTGATCCGTTTTCATCCGCTGCATCCGCCCGATCCGTGTTCAAAAAAACGATTACCCCGGTACCCGTTTGTTCACGTCGAATATCCCGGTGACGGGATCGACTCATGGACCTCTTCGACCTAGGGCTCTTCGCTGTTCTGAGAAGTTATTAACACTACCGAGCCCAGAATGATACCCGCCCCGATCAGCATCTGCCCCGTCATTGCCTCGCCCGCGATCATCCATCCGAGAATGACGGCGATCACGGGGTTAACGTACGCTTAGGTCGCGACCATCGATGGCCGAGCATTTTTCAGCAAATGCAGTTATCGTCGCAGGTACCAATTGACGACCGAAGGTGACCACATTCGCAGGTCCGGAAGGCGGGCTTGCCCCCGCCGGTTGATTGTGATGTACACATCCTCGAAGTATCATCACGATATGGCGTCCGTGATCCAAACTAGCCAGGAACAGGTTGTGTCTTATAACCCGGCGACAGGTGAAGAAATCGGCCGCGTCGATCAAACTACGGAACATAATGTCCGCGTAGCGGTCGAGCGATCCCGGGAAGCTTTCCACAAGTGGAAAAAAACCGCCTTTCGCGATCGAGGCGCTCTCGTGATGCGTGTTCGTGAAGTCATACTCGGCGAGCTCGACGAGATCGCGCACCTTATTTCGGCCGAAACAGGCAAGCCGTTCGGCGAGGCGATCGCGATGGAGATCGCCCCGGTGCTCGACCTGATGCAGTATTT
>JBDTWZ010000246.1:0-3496 GCA_040006435.1 Acidobacteriota bacterium | reverse complement strand
AAGCTGAAAAAACGCGATTTTCGCAAACTGTGGATCGTCCGCATCAACGCGGCATGCCGTCTGAACGAGATGAAGTATTCGCAATTCATGTACGGTTTGAAGCTGGCGGGAATCGAGCTTGATCGAAAAGTCCTTGCAGATCTGGCGGTGAAGCAGCCCGAAACCTTCGCGACTATTGCCGGCCAGGCGAAAGACGCGATCGGAAAGCAGCAGACTCAGGCGGCTGCGTAGTTGGATTCCTTTCGTGTGCTTCGTGTGTTTAGTGGTTCTCTTTTAGGAAGGAACCACGAATCACACCAAACACACGAAAAGTTCTTGTGGAGCTAGCGAGCGTCCGACAGGGCGTTCGCTTTTTCTATGCCTAACTCTTCCTTCGCCTCGGCAAATTTCTCGATAGCGAAATCCAGATCTTCTTTCGAATGCGCGGCCGAAACCTGTGTTCGGATTCTTGCCTTCCCTTTCGGAACGACCGGGAACGAGAAGGGGATAACGTAGACGCCCTTATCAAGAAGCTTCTCCGCCATCTCTACGGCTGGTTTCGCATCGCCGAACATGACCGGAACGATCGGAT
Organism: Acidobacteriota bacterium; assembly: GCA_040006435.1. Classification (GTDB taxonomy): domain Bacteria; phylum Acidobacteriota; class Blastocatellia; order Pyrinomonadales; family Pyrinomonadaceae; genus OLB17. Next base: position 2,925 of record JBDTWZ010000246.1, on the reverse strand, counting down.
GCTCGCCGGGCAGAACCTCCAGCCCGATGCCCGCGATCTTCTCGCGAAAGTAGCGTGTGTTATCCATCAGCTTGTCGCGAAGTTCCGTCGATTCCGAGAGCAAGTCAATAGCTTTGATCGACGCAGCGACGATCGGCGGTGCGACGGAGTTCGAGAAAAGATACGGTCGCGATCGCTGTCTTAATAATTCGATGATCTCTTTCTTGCCGCTTGTGTAACCACCGCTCGCACCGCCGAGAGCTTTGCCGAGGGTTCCGGTGATGACGTCGATCCGATCCATCACGCCGCAATGTTCGTGCGTCCCGCGGCCGGTCTTGCCCATGAACCCGACGGCGTGCGAATCGTCGATCATCACCATCGCTTCGTACTTTTCAGCGAGGTCGCATATCTCATCCAATTTCGCAATGTAACCATCCATCGAGAACACACCGTCGGTCGCGATCATCTTGAATCGAGCCCCCGATGCTTCAAGCAGTTTCTCTTCGAGATCGTGCATATCGCTGTTCTTGTAGCGAAACCGCTGAGCCTTGCATAGGCGAATACCATCGATCACGCTTGCATGATTCAGCTCGTCGGAGATCACGGCGTCCTCGTCCGTTAGGATCGTCTCAAAAAGCCCCCCGTTCGCGTCAAAGCACGACGTGTAAAGGATCGTGTCCTCGGTCCCGAGAAACTCGCTGATCTTGCGTTCCAGTTCCTTATGGATCTCCTGCGTCCCGCAGATAAATCGAACTGACGACAGCCCGTAACCCCATTTCTCCAGCCCATCGTGCGCCGCTTTTACAATCGCCGCGTCGTCCGACAGTCCGAGATAGTTGTTCGCACACATGTTCAGGACCTCGCGGCCATTTACCTCGATTCGGGCTTCCTGGGGCGTCTCGATCACGCGTTCGAATTTGTAGAGACCGGCTTCGCGGATCTCGTCGAGTGTTTTCTCTAGATGTTCTTTTACTTTTCCGTACATAAGAATCTAGCGGCGCCCTGCCAGCTTTCTTTCTCTGCGTTCCTGGCGAGCTCTGCGTGAAACCATTTTATCTCACGCAGAGGTCGCAGAGATTTACTACATCTTCTCAAAATCGAGTATCACCTTCCCGCAATTTCCCTCTCGAATTGCCTCGAATCCCTTTTCAAAATCAGTGTACGAATACCGATGTGTGATCACAGGCGAGATATCGACGCCTGTCTCGAGCAGCACGCTCATCTGGTACCACGTCTCGTACATCTGGCGACCGTAAATTCCCTTTATCTCGAGCATGTTGAAAACGACCTTCTTCCAGTCGATCGCAAAGTCTTCGGTCGGTATTCCAAGAAGCGCGATGCGGCTACCGTGAAACATATTATCGATCATCGCCTTGAATGCCGCCGGCACGCCCGACATCTCAAAACCGACATCGAACCCTTCTTTCATCCCAAGCTGCTTTTGTACGTCCTTCAAACTCGTATCTTTTACATTAACCGCCAGCGTTACGTCCCCCATTTTCCGAGCCAGGTCCAACCGGTAAGGATTGACGTCGGTGATAACGATGTATCTAGCTCCGGCATGACGTGCTACTGCGGCAGCCATAATTCCGATGGGCCCAGCCCCGGTGATCAGAACGTCCTCACCGAAAACCTCGAATGCGAGTGCCGTGTGGACGGCATTTCCGAACGGATCGAAGATCGCGGCGACTTCGAGATCGACATCGTCCTTATGCCGCCAGATATTTGTCATCGGCACCGAGATGAATTTGGCGAATCCCCCATTCGTATTTACACCGATCCCCCGTGTATTCGCACACAAAGCTCGACGACCGGCCAGACAGTTGCGGCAGCGGCCGCAGACGAGATGTCCCTCGGCGCTGACAATATCGCCCACCTTGAAATCGTTGACGTTCGAACCCACTTCGACGATCTCACCAACAAATTCATGTCCGATGGTAGTCGGAACGTTTATGGTCGATTGCGCCCAGGCGTCCCAGTTGTATATATGAAGGTCCGTGCCGCAGATCCCGCCCTTCTTGACGCGGATCATAACGTCATTGATGGTCATCTCCGGCTCGGGAACGTCTTCTATCCACAACCCCGGCTCGGCTTTGCTCTTAACAATAGCTTTCATTCGATTCTTTTTGGTTACAAAAACAAAGGTGATGATAACAAAAAGAGAGTGTGAACTGTGAACGGTGAACGGTAAGTCATGAACCGTGATCGAGAGTTGAACCGACCACATGGTTGATAGTTCACAGTTCACAGTTCACAGTTCACAGCTAACACGGTCGCTGGTAAAATTGCTTTCGGCATTTCTATTCATTTTTAAAGAACTGGTATCCTTAGCCTTTATGTCCGACGTCCAAACGCAAATCGAATCACTAAAGGCGGCCTTCATTGAGGAACTCGGTCAACTTTCCGATGTTAGCGTCGACGACATTCGACTGCCCGAGGCCGAGGCTCAGTTGAAACAGGTCGACGCGGCGAAAACTAAATATACCGGAAAGAAATCGCGTCTCGCCGAGCTAAAGAAGACGATCGGTAAAACATCTCCTGATGAGCGGGCGGCTACCGGTCAACTCATTCAGCAGCTTGAGAACAAAATAGCGGCCGCTCTCGAAAGGGCCGAGTCTCGCTTATCAGGGCGAATATCGGCGCTAAAAACTGAGGCCGGGCGCCTCGACGTGACGATCCCCGGCCGTCGCCCCCCCGTTGGCCATCTGCACCCGATCACCATCGTTCGCCAAAAGATCGAAGATATCTTCGTGGCGATGGGGTACCACATCGAAGACGATCGCGAGATCGAGACCGATTATTACAATTTCGACGCGCTCAATATTCCCGAGGGGCACCCGGCCCGCGAATCGCAGGACACGTTCTATACGACAACCGGTCTCGCACTTCGATCGCAGACCTCGACCGTGCAGATTCGTGCGATGGAACGCCGCGGCGTACCTATCC
>JBDTWZ010000245.1:0-3512 GCA_040006435.1 Acidobacteriota bacterium | reverse complement strand
TCTTCTCGGTGAGCGATTCGACATACCAGCTTCCGCCTAGTGGATCGACCGTGTTCGCGACACCGGTTTCCTCAGCGATGATCTGCTGAGTGCGGAGTGCGATGAGAGCAGCGTTGTCGCTCGGAAGGGCGAGCGCCTCGTCAAATGAATCGGTATGCAGCGACTGCGTTCCGCCAAGAACGCCCGCGAGAGCCTGGATCGCGACCCGGGCAATGTTATTCAAAGGCTGCTGAACTGTAAGCGACACGCCTGCCGTTTGCGTGTGAAAACGCATCTGCATCGTCCGTGGATTCTTCGCACCGAATCGTTCTTTCATCGTGCGCGCCCAGACTACGCGAGCCGCGCGATACTTCGCGATCTCTTCGAAAAAATCGTTATGCGCGTTGAAAAAGAAGGAGAGCCGCGGCACGAATTCGTCGATGTCCATGCCGCGATCTACACCGTACTGAACGTACTCGACGCCGTCCCTCAGCGTGAACGCCAACTCCTGCAGAGCGGTCGAGCCGGCTTCGCGAATGTGATAACCCGAGATCGAGATCGGATTATATTTCGGGACATGCTTGACGGTGTATTCGAAAGTGTCGATGACGAGTTTCATCGCAGGCTTGATGGGATAGATCCATTCTTTCTGCGCGATGTACTCTTTTAGAATGTCGTTCTGAAGCGTGCCGGAGATCTTGGTGAAATCAGCTTTCTGCTTTTCGGCGACGACAAGATACATCGCAAGGAAGATCGGAGCCGGTGCGTTTATCGTCTGCGAGACGGTCACCTGATCGAGCGGAATGCCATCGAAGAGAACCTCAAAATCTGCGAGCGACGAAACCGCGACGCCACATTTTCCGACCTCGCCTTCGCTCAAAGGAGAATCCGCATCTAGTCCCATCAACGCCGGCAGGTCGTATGCGACCGACAGACCAGTCTGTCCGTGCTCCATCAAATACTTAAAACGAGCGTTCGTGTTTTCCGGCGACGAAAAACCGGCAAACTGGCGCATCGTCCAAAGCCTGCCGCGATAACCGGTCGGATGAATTCCGCGTTTGTATGGATACTCGCCGGGGAATCCGATGTCGATGCCCTCAGTCTCGTCTTCAGTATAAAGCGGTTCAACCGGCTCAAGGGAAACGCCCTCGAACCTCGCTTTTCGCTCCGGTGTCTTGTCAAGAACTTTCTGAAGCGTCTCCGCTTCCCAGCGTTCTTTTTCTGCTGCTGCCGCCGTCTGTACTTCCTTGATTTCGGGTGTCATATTTTGTGATTTCAAGCTCCGATTTTAACACAACGAACCGTAGGTTCGAGAGTTCACTGGTCGCCGATCGCCTTTCTGTAAAGGGCCTCAGTCTCGTCGACCATTCGCCGCAGCGAGAAGTGTTTCTGGACATGTTCGCGACCATATTTAGCTAATTGGTCACGTTTTTGTCTATCATTCAGAAGATGCAGGATCGCATCCGCAAGACGTTCGGGCGAATCGACCGGAACCAGCTGGCCGAGCGACGGATCGGAAATAATTTCCTTCGCTCCTTCGGTCTCGGTCGCAATTACCGGGACACCGCTGAGCATCGCTTCGGCTAAGACAAAGCCAAAGGACTCGCTGCGGGACGCCGACACGAAAATATCGAGGCCGGCGAGGACTTCGGTAATATCGTCTGACCATCCCGTAAGCTCGACTGCGTCGTTGAGATTCAATTCGGCGATCAGACCGCGGAAGAGTTTCTCATTGTGTCCGTCCCGCGATCTGTCCTCGCCGACGATCGAGAATCTTACGTCTTGCCTTCTCGCCGAAATAATTCCCGCGGAGCGTATAAGCAAGTCGAATCCCTTGACCGGGTCAAGGTTTCCGATCGAACCTATGCAGATGCCCTCGCGATCCAGCGTTCTACGCTGCGGAAACCTGGCCATATCCAGCCCGTAGCGTATCGTCACTACTTTTTCGTCCGGGAAAAGGCGTTGCGATCTAAGACTCTTTGCCACGGCGTTCGACGGTGCGATCACATATTTCACTGTGCGCAGGAAGAACCGATGCAGACGGTTCATTGGAAACAGAACATGTCGCGTGACGATAAACGGAATGTGGGCGATGCGAGCAGCAAGGGCGGCGATCGGGTAATCTTTTGCAAAATGAGCGTTGATAAGTTCGATCTCGTATTGCCGGGCGAATCTGGCGATCTTGATCGCACTCGAAACGTCCAAGGCGTTGCGAAGAGGGAACTCAGCCATATTCCGGGGTGGAACCCGTGACAGAGCCGTCGGCAGCGGCGAGCCGGGAACCACGGCGACGAAAATATCGTGACCGCGCTCAGTGAGTTCATTCGTCAGATCGACGACATGACGTTCACCGCCGCCAATCGAACGAGCCGACGATATCTGCAAAACCCTCATCTGTAAAATTCCGTCCCAAGACGCTCTTTGTCCAAGCTAAGAAAAGAAAATTGCAATCCCTTTAACATGTCCCTACAATTATCCAATGCAATTCTCAAGATTTGCCGTCCTGGTCTTTCTCCTCTCCACTCAACTATTGATTGGTTGTTCAAGTCGGGCCGGAGATACGAGCACCGCGAACTCAGCCGCGTCGAATTCCTCTAACACCGCTAAAGCGGGGCCCAAGGACAACATTGAAGAGCTCGGGATGCTGGTCCGACTTCCATTCACACCGGAAGAAGTTGCGTGGGAAGAAAATCTGGAAAAGAAAACACTCACTGCAGTCATAAGATTCTCGCCTGAAAGTGCGCAAAAAATGGCGGCTGAGATCTCGAAGAACGGACAACCGTCGCCCGCGACCGTGACGGTCGAAGCCTGGTATCCCAACGAGTTGATCGCGCAGGGCGAAATGACCGCCGAATCTACGGTCAAGGGCCAATCCTATCCGGCCGAGCCCCTCCTGAATCCGCCCTACACAAGTGGAAAGATCACGCGGATCGAGAATACCGACTATTTCATTCTTCAGATTTCCTCGTAGCGCTTTAGCTTTCGATAAAGCGTCGAAAGATCGATGCCCAGGATGGTTGCTGCTTTCACCTTGTCTTCACCCACGCTGTTTAGTACTTCGACCAGATAGCGACGTTCCATTTCTTCGAGGGTCGGCCTGAAACTTTCGCTGTCGCGTGTTCGAAATGACCGGTCGGCGCGGTCTCGCACTTTCTGCGGCAAACTGTCGAGGTCTATATCTTCGCCGCTCAAAATGAATGCTCGCTCGATCGCATTCTCGAGTTCGCGTACATTCCCGGGCCAACCATAGTTCGCAAGTGCCGCCATGGCGTCGGGACTGATCGGTTTTTCCGCCGAGTTTTGATTGCGTGCAGATTTTGCAGCAAAATGCTTTGCCAAAAGCGGGATGTCCTCGATCCGGTCCCGCAACGATGGAATGTACATCTCCACAACATTCAATCTATAAAACAGATCTTCGCGAAATCGATTGTCCTTGACCTCTTCTTCGAGGTTCTTATTCGTCGCGGCAAGTATCCGAGCGTCGAACTTCACGGCAGTTGTCGAGCCGACTGGAGTGACCTCGTGCTCCTGAA
>JBDTWZ010000244.1:0-3565 GCA_040006435.1 Acidobacteriota bacterium | reverse complement strand
ACGGATACGTTCGTCGTCTCGAGCAAGCCTATTCCCGGATACAGTGTCGCCTCGGTCAGCGAACGCATATTCGGCGACGGATTGATCCACGTCTGTCCGGTTTCGTCGAACCACATCGTGCGCGACCAGTTCGCCATCCTAATCACGCGAAGATCGGCGTCGATCTTGCGTTCGGCGTTCATCATCATCCCGAGCTCGCCGATCGTAAGACCGTAGCGGACCGGGATGGTGTGAGCGGCGATGAACGAGAGTTTGTCTTCCTCGGCGAGCGGTCCCTCGACGTCGACACCGTTGATCGGATTCGGACGATCGAGTACGTAAACCGGGATCTTCGCCTTCGCCGCTTCCTCCATCACGTTCTTCAACGTCGCCGTGTATGTGTAGAAACGGGCTCCGATGTCCTGGATGTCATAGACGATCGCATCGAGATCTTTTAGGTGTTCGGGCATCGGCCGCCGCGTCTCGCCGTAGAGGGAATAGGTCGGCAAGCCCGTCTTCTCGTCTTTCGAATCGTCGATCTTCGCGACGTCGAGTTCCCCGCGAATTCCGTGTTCCGGTGCGAATAGCGAAACGAGTTTCAGGTTCTTTGCACCGAAGAGAGCGTCGATTGTCGGCTTCCCTGCGAAGTTTCGGCCGGTGTGATTTGTGACGAGACCGATGCGTTTGCCGTCGAGCTCTTTGAAGTTGTTTCGCTCGAGGACGTCGATTCCGTTAAGCACATTTGCGATTTGCGATTTGCGATTTGCGATCGCATCGGCTGACGAAACGTTCGCAGTTCCGGGCTGATTGCTGATTGCTACTTGCTTATTGCTAATGAACCTCGGTATCTGTGCGGCAACCTGCGACGCGTAGATGCTCTCGGCTAACCGATATGCCTCGATCGGTGTGTCTTCGATCGCGGATGCAGCGACGGTTGCGACCTTTGCACGCAGCGCGGTGACATCGCCTTTGCCGTCGGGATGCACCCGATTCGACATGAAGACGACGAATGTCTGTGAGACGCGGTCTATCCAGATCGACGTTCCGGTGAAACCCGTGTGGCCGAACGAGCCGAGCGGAAACAGCTCGCCGCGATTCGAAGAGAACGACGTGTTTATGTCCCATCCGAGGCCACGCGTCGCTCCGTCTTCGGAGACGACAATCGGCGCGGTCATGCGTGCGACGGTTTGAGGGGAGAGAATGCGATGGGGCTTGTCAGTACCACCCGCGGTAGCGGGTGGGTTTGCGCCAACCCACCCGCTACCGCGGGTGGTACTGACAGGAGCGACACCACCGTTCAGAAGCATCTGGCAGTAGCGAGCAAGATCGTCGGCGGTTGAGAATAGCCCGGCGTGGCCCGCGTATTCGGCCATTCGATATGCAGTAGGATCGTGAACAAGCCCACGAAGGATCTCATCCCCAGCGGCATCGCTACCTTGAAACGCTCCGCCGAGATAGCTGTTTTGTCCTTTAACATTCTCTGTCGGCGCAATCCGGGACAAGTTTTCAATTCTCAGGTGTCCCGACCAACTGTCCCTCTTCAGTGCCTCGCCTGAAAAGAACGTCAACGTGAATCCAAGCGGTCGGTACGCCTCTATAAATACGAACTCTGCGGGATCATAACCTACTGCGTGGCTGGCTCCATTTCCCCGACGTATAATCTCCCCCAACACAATAAACCCGATATCCGAATAGACGAACTTCGTCCCCGGTGCAGCACGCAGCTTTTCTTTCTTCAATGCCGCGAGCATCCCTTCGCGGCCCGTCCATTTTTCACCTAGGTCGAAATCGGGGCGGTAGCCTGATGTGTGAGTGAGCAGTTGCTGGATCGTAACCTTCTTTGCTTCGGGATCGTCGATCTCGGGAATAAACTTCCCTATCGTATCGTTCAAGCGAAGCTTTCCCTGCTCGACGAGGATCATGATCGACGTCGCCGTTGCGACCGGTTTGGTCAGTGACGCCACGTCGAAGATCGTATCGACAGTCATCTTTTCGACCGTCGGCACTAGCGACCGATTGCCGAATGCTTTTCGATAGACGATTTTTCCGCGATGTCCAACGATGACCACCGCTCCGGGTAGTTTTTTCGCTGCGATGTCGGCGTTGACGAGCTGTTCGATCTGGTTGAGCTTCGCCGCGTTCATCCCGACAGTCTGCGGAGCCGCGAGCGGAAGACCTTGGGCAGAGAGTTCAACCCAGCCCCCGCAGAGAAAGCTGAGAAGCAAAGCAAGACAAACTCGATTTCGAAGGAAATTCATCTACAAGTAAATATCTTATGATTCTTATGAATTGCCTCCAGCTTTAGCTGGAGGTTAGCAGCGAACACAAGTCGCGGCTTTAGCCGAAATAGAAAAATGCAAAATCAAAATCGCTTTAGCCAAACACATTTGGGCTAAAGCCCGATCTTTTTTATACCCTAACCTCCAGCTAAAGCTGGAGGCAATTCATAAAGGCAATTTAGAAATCGGTCGCGAATTATCTCTTCGCTTTCAGCTCCTTTTCGCGTTCGACAAAACTTTCCTTACACAGCGCTACAAATTCTTTCCCGATCGGCGAGAAATGTCCGCCGCGGAGCCGTGCGAGGCCGAGTTCCCATTTGATCTCTGCTCCCTCGATGAACCACGAGGTGATCTTGCCAGCACGGATATCGCGAGAGACGCTTTTCGCACCGGCCATGCCCACCCCGAGGCCGTTCGCGACCATTTGATTGATCGCCTCCTGCCGTGAAAGCTCCATCGAAATGTTCGGCTTGACGTTCGCCGCCGCAAAGAATTCGTCGATCATCCGACGCGTATTCCCGCCGCGTTCGCCGAGTATCAACTTCTCGCCGGCAAGCGTTGCGGCGCTGATGTATTTTTCTTTCGCGATCGGATGTTTCGGATGCGCAATGGCGACGATCTCATCTGAAAACAGGGATTCGGTTGTGACGTTCGTGTTGTCGACAGGCAACGAGATGAACGCTGTGTCGAGTTCGCCGTGCATGATCCGATCGACGAGCCGCTGGCTCGTTCCCGATGCAACGGACAGCTCCGAGTTTGGAAACTTGACCTTGAGCTGCTGCATTATTGCGGGCAACTGATGCATGGCGAACGTACCGGATGCCGATCCGATCCGGAGTCGCCCATATTCGGCGCCCGCGACTTCGGCAATCTCGGCGAGAGCCGAATCGTGTTCGCGAAGAATCTTTCGGGCTCGTTCAAGCAGACATTCGCCCGCTTCGGTAAGGATCACGCGACGCGGGGTGCGTGTGAACAGCTGCAGACCGACCTCGTCTTCAAGCTGCTTGATCTGCATCGAGATCGCCGCCTGCGTCACGTTCACGCGCCGCGCCCCGGCCGTAAACGTCTTCGCCTCGGCGATCGCCAAAAACGCCTTTAGCTGTCTGATTTCCATTTTGGTACTGCGGATTGCGGAACGCGGAATGCGGAATTCCGGTGACACAAATCCAAGGAACGGCTAAGCCCTATCCGATCTCATGCGACAAATGCCGCATTCCGCGTTCCGCATTCCGCGTTGTCGGCATCACGCATTCTTATCGCTTACATAAAATCCTTTAAGTTTGATTATAAGTCAAGTTTGACGAAGA
>JBDTWZ010000243.1:0-3575 GCA_040006435.1 Acidobacteriota bacterium | reverse complement strand
CGTGCGTCGCTCCAGCCTTCGAGGTAGTGTTTTTCCGAAACGTGCCAGTGACATAGCTCGGCGGTTTCGTCGAAGTAAGCTCCGAGATGTACGCGTAGCGGCACCTTGTTCATGCGTTCGGCATTGAGCCTAAGATCAGAGGGAGTGTTATAGACCGGATTGCCGCCGAGAATTACGAGCACCTTGACACGTCCGGCATCGATATCGCCGATCAATTCGCGAAGCTGTTCGATCTGCGTTTTCTCGGACGGCGTGAACGGATCGACATATACGACCGTCTGTCCGACGTTCCCGAGCGCCGCGTTCATCGCGTGTGCAAGCGCGTGGACCGCGGGCGATTGACTTGCACCCGGAACGACCAGCGAACGACCGCGGAACGCGAGCAGATCCTTGGCCATCGCGGCGATCCATTGCCCATTTTCGGTGTATGTCGAGCTTGCTCCGCCAACGCCGAGCGCGGCGGCAACGGCTTTCGCAATTTCAGCCATCTGGCTGGGTTTGACGGCGATCCGATGATCGGCCTTCGCACCCGTCAGCGTCATCGTCGTCTCGATCGAATAAAGCCGACTGATCTCCTTGTTTCCCCCGCGAAGATTTTTCTTCTTCGCGTAATCCTTCATGTAGCGAACGTTGAAATCGGAAAAGATGTCCTTGTCGAGCGTCAGGATGCGATCGGCGAGATCGTATTTGTAGATCGTCTGGACGGGTGAGCCGAATGCCATCCGTGCTCCCGCAATAGCATTGTCGTTATTGACCGGCTCGTAACTTACCCATTTAGCATTCGGCAGTTCCGCAGCTAATTGTCGGAATTGAGCGAGCAGGGTCGGCGAAGTAACCGTCTGCGTCATAAACCTCACGCCGGCTCCGCCCTCGGCGCGATTTTCGTCGATCGTCGAACGCAGCGTCGTCATGAAGTTCTGCCACGTCGTCGGTGAACCGCGAAACGAAACTTCCTGCGAGCGGTCCGGATCGTACATGTCCATCAACGACGCCTGGGCGAGTATGTCGGTCGCGCCTAAGCTGCCGGGATGGTCCGGATTGCCCTCGACTTTGATCGGACGTCCATCAAACGATTTTGCGAGAAGACCCGTAGCGACACCTCCGAGCGACACCGCCGTCGCAAAGAAAAGCGGCCTTCCGGGTAAAAGATCCTCCTCGGGGCGGACATACGGTACGATCTTTTCAGCGGGTTGGATCACGCAGCCCGATAGTCCGGCGAGGGCCAGCGTTCCGCCCATCAGCTTTACAAACGTCCGGCGACTGACGGCGTTGTCCCAGTCTTCGGAGTGTACCGGATACTCGCGTTTGACGAACTCCTCGAATTCGGGTGCATCGACAAACTCGTCGACGCTGCGCCAATAGTCTTTACCGCTCTGAGACAAGATCTTGTCCCGCATCAATGCAAAGTTATTTTTGCTGTCCTGGCTGGGCATTCTTCTTCCTTTAAGCTGTTGGCCACCAAAGTATTTGCCACAGGGAACACCGAGGTTCGGTTAACACGTGTTCCAAACAACCCACAATCGAATGACTCTCTCTGTGGGCTCTGTGGCTAAACTGCATCCTCATCTGTGGCCTTTCTTAGTACTTACCGATGACAAGTCGAACAGCTCGTCATCATTTCTTTCCCGCGTATCCTGTATTTTTCCTTAAGATCGATCCGTTCCTCGGCCGTCAGATCGCCGGCATGCCACTGCATATTAAAGATCTCCGATTTTGGCCGGATAAACTTTTCGGGCTCGCGATGGCACGCCAGACACCACTCCATCTGTAGAGTGTTTTCCTGATATACCGCAGGCATATTGTCGATCTGCCCGTGACATGTCGAGCAGCCGACGCCTTTTGCGACGTGAATACTGTGATTGAAATAGGCGAATTCGGGAAGGTCGTGGACGCGCTCCCATTCGATCGGTTTGTTGTCGCGGAAGCTGGCACGGACGGGTTCAAGATACGGGCTGTCGGACCAGATCTGGCTGTGACAGTTCATGCAGGTCTGCGTCGAAGGCATTCCCGCGGATGCCGTCGTCTCGACAGTCGAGTGGCAATAGCGACAATCGATTCCATCGTCGCCGACGTGATGCTTATGGCTGAACTGAACCGGCTGCTGCTTTTCCAGGTATCGACCTGTTAGATACGAAGACCTGGCGACCTGCGTGTAAACATAAAACGCCGTCCCCGCAAGAACGACGCCGAGGATCATGCTGATCCGAGCGATGTTGTTTGCACTCTTATGAAAAAATTGCGCCATTTATCAAGTCTCCCGCTCGGGTCCGAACGATTAAACCTCGACGGTCACCCGGCTGTTGAGGGTGCCGGGCCGGTGTTCGCAACTATCTGAATTGAATTGAGAAAGCTTCCTTAAAACTTTTTACAATTCTACTAAATCTCGTAAATTCCGCAAATATCACCGTCTAGAAAATAATTCCTGGCCGAGTGATTAGCAACGGTTCACGAAATTAGCGTTTCTCATCAGTAAGATTATGAATTCTTGCTGGTTTGAGGTACCGGCTAATTTTCGTTCGCGATGAGTGCCGCACCGATGGCGGCAGCGTTCTCGCCGAGTTCCCCCGCGGCAATATCCGCGTTCTCAAATGACGGGCCGAATGATAGTTCGCGTGCACGGCGAATAACGGCGTCAAGCACAAGATGGCCGGCATGCATGATCTCACCGCCGATGACGATCTTCTCAATATTCAAAAGATTGATGACCGTCGCGATCGCCGTCCCGACATAGCTGCCCGTCCGCTCGAGCATAAGGCTTGCAAAGTCGTCGCCCTTCTCGGCCGCCTCGACGATCTTGTAGATCGAGATCTGCTCTTCGTCCAGCTTGTTCAGGGATGATGTGCTGTCGCGGTTGAAACGTGTGCGGGTCCGGCGGACGATGTTCGCTGCTGATGCGACATCCTCGAGCCGCATGCCGTCCGAATTGATCGCGACATTGCCAAATTCGCCCGCAAATCCCGAGACTCCGCGCCAGATGTGATTGTCCAGGATCAACGCACCGCCGACACCGACGCCGAGCGTCGCGTAAAAGAGGTTTGCGCTCCCACGTCCCGCTCCGCGCTTCAACTCGCCATACGCGGCGGCGTTCGCATCGTTCTCGACAACGGCTTTCAGGCCGGTCGTCCTTTCGATCTCAGCCGCGAGGTCTATATCAGAGTGTTCAGGAATATGTGCGGAATACGCGACCCGACCCGATTCGCGCCAGACCAGGCCGGGCACGGCGATGCCTACGCGTTCGAACGCGCCGAACTCCTTCTTTAATGTGGAGATGAACTCGCTGACCTGTTCAAGTGTGCCGCTGGCACGGTCGATCGCGGCGGTCCTGGCGTCGAAGCTATCGCTTCCCTTAAGCCTCACACCCGTCATCGACGACACCGACACCTCGATCCCGACAATATTATCCGCTTCGCTCATATAGCCCAGTGAAAACTAGAGCGATTTTAGACAGAGTATATGGAAAGGTCAATCAGTTGATGTTTGGATGGCTCTCCAGTAGGCCGGAGACGTGAGTTGAACTGCATCGATGGCTCCCCTCCTGTCTTAGGAGGGGTGGCATCCGCGTAAGCGGATGACGG
>JBDTWZ010000242.1:0-3640 GCA_040006435.1 Acidobacteriota bacterium | reverse complement strand
GGGCAATTAACGAAACGTTATACCGAGAACACAGCGGCATATCAGGAATATTTGAAGGGCCGGTTTAATTTCTCAAAACGCACCGCCGACGGCCTGACAAAAGCGCTCGGAAATTTCGAAAGGGCTATCGCGATCGATCCACTATATGCTCTCGCGTACGCGGGGATAGCCGAGGTGTATCAGCTGTTGCCGCTAGCGGATGAACTTGAGCCGCACGCCGCGTTTCCCAAGGCAAAGGCTGCCGTCCTGCGCGCGCTTGAGATCGACGACGCCATTCCGGAAGCTCACGTTTCACTCGGCGTTATCCTGATGGATTTTGATTGGAACTGGCGCGGCGCCGAACTTTCGTTTCAAAAAGCTATCGAGCTTAACCCGAACTATGCGGCTGCACACCAGGTTTACGGCACGCTTCTGCTAAGGCTGGGACGGATCGGCGACGCGATCCTCGAGCTAAAAAAAGCCCAGCTCATCGACCCGCTTTCGCCCGCGGTCAACACGTGGATGGGCGAGGCCTTTGCGCATTTAGGTGAGCATGAGGCCGCGATCCGCATTCACAAAGAAACCAACAATTTTGCGCCTGAGTATTTCTTTGCTTATTACTTTCTCGTTCAATCGTACGTCAGTACCGGCCAACTCGCGGAGGCCGCAAAAGCCGCTGAAGCTGCGATAACGCTCTCCGACGATATGTCGCTTACGCGGTCGGCGTCGATCTTTCTGAAAGCGCGCACAGGTGATCGGGAAGCTGCCCGCGACGAGCTACGGGAATTGATCGCGAAAAGGAATGGAAAGTATGTGAGTGCGATAAACATCGCCAGCGGCTTTGCAGTTCTGAAGGAAACAGAAGAGGTGTTCAAGTGGCTAGAGACGGCGCGAGCAGAACGGGATTCGAATCTGACGTGGCTGAGTATCGATCGCGAATTCGATTATCTTCACGAAGATCCGCGCTTCCGAAAGATCCTTCAAGAGATCAACCTACCCGACGCAATAAAACCAAAAAACTCACTCTTGTCAGATAAACTGATCCCGTTAGTAGGCACAGACCCAAGTGAAGTATCGGCCGTCGTCCCACTCCGTAATAAAACATGGGTGAAGTTTGCGGCCGCATGCGCCGCCGCGATCGTCCTGACAGTTGCGGCGTACTATCTTCTGCCGTCTTCTAGTACTGCCACGGCGAAGCTGGCCGAAAAAAATACGCTCATCCGGCTCACGGACGCAGAGTTTGATGACGCATATCCGACATTCACCCACGACGGGCAAATACGGTTTGCACGCTTTGTTGATAAGCACACACTTGTCACGTACATCATGAATGCCGACGCAACGGGAATGCGCGAGCAATCGGAGATCCCCGGACTCACAAGTGGACTGTGGTCGCCCGATGGAACCAAGGCCTTTTATCATAAAGGGGCGGGTGACACTAACTTTTACCTGGCAAACTCGGATGGATCGAACGAACGGATAGTACCTTTCCATGCCGGAAACTGTAGTTGGTCACCGGATTCTAAACAGTTTCTATATCAGGCAAATGGGAGGGATAGCTCGGTACCGAACAACTCCGATATTTTTGTTTTCACACTGGAGACCGGCTCAATCGTGCCAGTTGTCGAAGGCCCCTTCTTCGATGCCGATCCGGCGTTTTCACCCGACGGCAAGAGTATCGCCTACGTCAGCGACGTCGAAGGCAATTTCGAGATCTACACAAGAGTCATCGCGACGGGAGAGACAAAACGGCTCACCCATAATCCTGGCCATGAGTCGTTCCCGAGCTACTCGCCCGACGGCACGCAGATAATCTTTAATTCCGACGCTGAAAAAGAAAATAACGACGTCTACCTGATGAACGTCGACGGCAGCAACGTACGAAAGATCACCGACGAACCGGGCTGGGACGCTTCTCCGACGAATAGTTGGTCGCCTGACGGAACACAGGTATTGCTGCTAAGCGATCGAAGCGGCAAGGAAAATATCTATTTGATGAACATCGAGCCGTTCGCTCCGCGGCGGGTTGCTTCAAACATTGAGAGCGATGAGCCGCTCGATCCATCTTACTCACCTGGCGGCGATCGGATCGTTTATCAGACGACGAATGAGATCAGGGTATTCGAAAATAATTCGCAAACCGACAGAGTCGTTGTCAAGACTTCAGCCGGTGGAAGACCGACATTTTCACCGGACGGAGGCAAGATCTTGTTTCAAGAACGTATCAACGAAAATACGGAGATATGCTCGGTCAATATCGATGGCTCCGGCTTTTTCAATATAACGCAAAATCCGTCCAAAGATCTGTCGCCCGCCTACTCGCCCGATGGCACAAAGATCGCGTTCGCCGCCAATCGCGCATACGGCACCACCACGTTCGAGATATACGTCATGAACGCGGACGGATCGGAGCCGAGGTTGGTCTTTGGCGACCGCGCCATGTCTGTCGGTCCGTCGTGGAGCCCCGACGGACAGTCTATTGTGTTTGTCAATGATCGTGAGGACGGCCGGATCGGGAACTTCGAACTGTTTTCAGTAAACATCGACGGCGGAACGCCGACGCGGCTAACTCATCGCCCGAAGTATGACGTCGATGCGGCAGTTTCGCCTGATGGGAGTCGGATCGCATTCGTGAGTAACGCGGATGGGAATGCCGAGATCTATGTGATGAATGCGGATGGGACCGCGTTATTGCGTTTGACGCGCGATTCCGGCAACGACCTCTCGCCGCACTGGTCGCCTGACAGCAGGAAATTGGTATTCACGAGCAATCGGACCGGGAAATACGGCATCTACGAGATCGATCTTTAAGTCGCGTTGATGTTCTTGCGGGCTTTCCTTATTGGAAATGGGCTTTGATCCGCTGTTTGTATAATGTTAGAGCACTCTCTCCGCTCTTTCTACGTCAACAAAACCTGGAGAAAATATGAACAACTTTCGATTGATAGGTCTAGTCACGATCCTGGTCGTGCTCGTGCTGATTGCCGGAGCTCAACCGTCGGCGTATTCACAGGGCAGAGGACGAGGGCACGGTGGAAATCAGGCGGGCAAACCGGAGAGAGTGAATCAGAGTGGCGATGGCCAGCGGGTTTATGCTCCGGGCGCTAAGCATCGGGGCAGAGGAAATGCGGACCGAAATGCGACGGCAACGTCTAACGATGAAGTTACAAATAACCCCCCGGGCGGTCGACCCGTTGATCCGGGGAATTTTATCGGCGGCCCCAAACGAGATCGCGACCGCCCACAAGCGAATTCAGGAAACACGACGACGCAAACGGAACGGAACCGACTCCCTCAAGATCAAAAGGCGAGGAACCGCGATGGAGCCGGCGGTGACAACAACGGAGTTCGCGACGGCGGCCACGGAATAGGGCGAGGAAAAGGCCAGGGAAAAGGACAGGGTTGGTTTCGGCGGGATCTTAAACGCCGCAACTCAGAGTACCGTAGTGGTAAAAAAGCGGTTGGGACTCCTACGTCAGGCCCTCGGGGAATGAAGCGCAAACCCGTAGAAAAACGAACGGGCATCGTAACTAAGCGCCCGCATTAACGAATAATAGATTTACTATTCATGAAAGCCGCTCTGCCTTCTCGGTACAGCGGCTTTCGTCTGCTCCGACTTTTCAGACATCCTCTTTGTTTTGGTGAATCTTTGCCAAATACT
>JBDTWZ010000241.1:0-3683 GCA_040006435.1 Acidobacteriota bacterium | reverse complement strand
GGCGTGAACTTTGTCAGCACTTTGCACGCAGCTTCCATCGAGTGGAAATTCGCACGCACGGTCGATGTCGCCTCTGGCATCGGCAATAATTTGAGCGTCGCCTCGGTGATGATCCCGAGCATGCCCTCGGATCCGCACATCAAACCGGTGAGATCAAATCCGACGACGTTCTTCACCGTCTTGCCGCCGGTACGAATGATCTCGCCGGTCGCGGTTACCACTTCGAGACCAAGTACGTGATGCTTCGTCACGCCGTACTTCGGCGTGCGCATGCCGCCGGCATTCTCCGCGATATTGCCGCCGATGAACGAGTCTTTGTAGCTGGCCGGATCGGGTGCGAATAATAATCCTTTTTCGGTTACCGCCTGCTGCAGCTCGAACGTCGTCAAGCCCGGCTGGCAGACGACGTAGAGATCATCGACGTTGATCTCGACGATCTTTTTCATGCGGTCGGTCCCGATGACGATACCGCCATCGACCGGAACCGCTCCGCCCGTGTATCCGACGCCGCCGCCACGCGCCGTCACGGGAAATATCTCGGCGTTCGCGAGCTTTAGGATCTCGACCATCTCGGCCGTGGATTTCGGAAACACGACCGCTTCAGGCGGAAACTTTTCTTTCACCGCGTCGGCACCGTACGGCTCGACCTTTTCCGGATCGACAATGACGTGCTCGTCGCCGACTATCCCGCGCAGCTTCGCGAGCACTTCGGGATTTGAAGCATTCGTCGTTGCTCGGCCTTTGGATTTGAAGTGGATGGATTCGAACATCTTGGTTTGCGGCCTCCTCTGCGTCCTCTGCGAGCTCTGCGTGAGGTAAGTAAAACTGGTTCACGCAGAGCTCGCAGAGGACGCAGAGAGGCTCCGCCGACTTAAGGGACTAAAAGTCTCCCGCCAGTCCGAACGTCTCATATCGGGGCTGATTGTTCGAGCTCTGCAATATATAGAACACGCGCTGGCCGTTGACGGCGCGCGTTACGGCGGGATCCGTCCGTCCGTCTCCGTCGTAATCACCGAGCTTGACGAGGTCCGATGATAGTCCCCACTGAATGATCTGCACCTGAGAATCTGAGCTTCGCCAGATGTAAAATACGCGTTGCCCTCCCTCATTTCTGATGACCATGATGTCGGCGGCGCTGTCGCCATCGAAATCGACACGCCCCGTAAAGAAAGCGTCAGAGGATAATCCCCACTGCAATACACGCACCGAGCCGTCGGAGCTCATTCTCGTATACCACAAGCGTTGGCCGCTCTCGCTCCTCGCGACGGTGACGTCCGCTTTTCCGTCCCGATCGAAATCGGCGAGGACCGGAACGTCACCCGAGGTTCCCCAATACTGTTGTGTATATGTCCCGGAGGCGGACAGCAGAGTGTGCCATACGCCGGCGCGAAATACACCGAGGTCCATTTTCATGTCGCCGTCGTAATCTGCCGCCGCGAAAAAATCGCCGAGCGATGAAGAGCCCCACCGCGTCTCCTGCAGCACATTCGTCGTCGAGGGCAGGATACGCCACAGAATCTCGGCGTTATATCGAGCGGTCGAGAAATCGGAGCGTCCGTCGCCATCGAAGTCGACGGTAAGCGAAACAGAATCGCCCGGCTGGCCGAGTTGCTGCTCACGATACCTGCCGCTCGAACTATGCACGGCGTAAAAGGTGTTGTTCGAGGATCTATAGACCTGGATGTCGGTCCGACCGTCGCCGTCGTAATCGTTGTAGGTGCCGTTTGCGAGATGAAATACGCCTCGCACCATATTCGGAAATTGCGGCGTATCTACTTGTACGTGCCAACGATTTTGGCGAAGCCAGTCTAATTCTTCGGCGTTGACGTCTAACGCAACGAACCAGGGAAAGCCAGCCTCGACTTTGGCGCTCGCTGCAAAAAAGCCGTTCTTGTAAATAGCCGCCACAGTCTGCGGCGGAAATTGCGAGCCGCCGAGCCGATTGAAAAAGAGTCGCGCCACACTGTCAGGTGTTACTGGGGGATGCACCTCGACGTTCACTATAAAACGATTCGGCGAACCAGTGTTCGCCTGCTCCCCGGTGGCCAACGCGATAAACTTCTGTTGACCGAAAGTCGCAGCCGCGGATAAAGCGATCGTGGTGAAGACGATGATGAGTTTAGCTGTTTTCATACGTACTATTGCGGCCCCGCCGTTGTGGTCGATGATACCCAAACCGGGACTTATTTGCTAAACTCTCACAAAATCACGCTTCCGGTTCTACACGTATTGCGAAGGCTCCCACAGCTTTTCGTCTTCAACAAATAGATTTACAGAATTTATTCCGAGAAAAGGCAGAACTCTAAAATGAGCGAAAACGAAAACGATCAGATCCCGGCCGACGATTACGAACGCGAACTCGGCACCGACCTCGACGACAAGACTCCGGACAAGCCGAAAGGAATTCCGCTGCACACAAAGATATTCATCGGCCTTGCGGTGGGTGTTATCGGCGGCTTGACGGCCAACTGGACGCTTGGCGGGAATGATGAATGGCTGGTCTGGACGGTCGAAAATTTTACGCGCCCGATCGGGCAGCTATTTTTGAACCTTCTGCTGATGATCGTCGTACCGCTAGTGTTTTCGTCGCTCGTGGTCGGAGTCGCGGGGATCGGAGACATCAGAAAGCTTGGCCGGATCGGGTTTAAGTCGTTTGCTTATACGCTCGTCATCTCGGCGATCTCGGTCATCATCGGACTTACTCTCGCAAACACGATCCGTCCCGGTGAGCGTATCAGTCCCGCGATAGCGGCAGAGCTGAAAGCCGAATTTTCTACCGCCGGTTCGGCCGCGACCGAGGCGCAAAAGAAGGCGACTGAGGTCGCAAAGGCGGAAACGCCGCTGATGCAGGCGGTGAAAACAATTGTTCCGAGCAATGTCTTTAATTCGATCTCAGGTGCGAGCCCGAACATGCTGCACATCATGTTCTTTGCGCTTATTATTGGCATCGCGATCACATTGCTGCCCGCATCCGTATCGGCACCGTTTGTCAGTTTTAACGAAGCGCTCTTTGCGATCACCGCAAAGATCATCGATATCGTGATGAAATTTGCGCCTTACGCCGTCGCGTGTCTGCTGTTCAATAACATCGCTCAATTCGGGCTCGAGCTGCTGCAGTCGCTCGGATGGTTTGTGATAACCGTACTGCTCGGCCTATCGATTCATTTCTTCGGCGTCTATTCCCTCTCGATCTACTTCCTGTCGGGGATGAATCCGCTCGACTTTTTCAAACGCATACGGACGGTGATACTGACCGCGTTTTCGACGTCGTCTTCGAACGCCACACTGCCAACGGCATTGCGCGTGTCGCACGAGAATCTCGGCGTGCCGAAAGAGATCAACAGCTTTGTGCTGACGGTCGGTGCGACCGCCAATCAAAACGGTACAGCGTTGTACGAGGGCGTGACGGTACTTTTCCTGGCACAGCTTGCGGGTGTCGAACTGACACCCCTGCTGCAGCTCACGGTCGTATATCTCGCGATACTCGGCGGCATCGGCACGGCCGGCGTTCCCTCGGGGTCGATCCCGTTCATCATCGGCATTCTGTTCATGATCGGTATCGATCCGGCGTTGATCGCGATCATCCTCGGTGTCGACCGGATTCTGGATATGTGCCGCACGACTTTGAATGTCGTCGGCGACATCACCGCCGCTACCTATGTAGCAAGAAGCGAAGGGTACGA
>JBDTWZ010000240.1:0-3764 GCA_040006435.1 Acidobacteriota bacterium | reverse complement strand
CCTGCCATCGCCCGCCGCAATTTAGGATATTGAAGGCGCTCGAATTCCGGAGCTAACCACATCAGTGCCGTGATCATTTTTTCCTCGTCTAGAGCAAGAACGTCTTTTATCTTGGAATGGCTCGTAATCTTCATCTTCGCATCCTTTTCAATATCCTCTTTGATGGTATCTTGACCTATCTCGAGGTATACGGCTGTGACTAAAGTCACCTTCACGCCATCACTTTGCGGTTTTCACTCAACCAAGGTTACGATTTGAATAATGCCCGATAACAAGGTCGCCATCTTTAAACAAACGGAACTGTTTCGCGATCTGGGCGATTCGGTGGTCGAGGCGTTGGCAAGATATTCCTCTATTAAGCAACTGAACCGAAACGAGATCCTGTTTCTGGCAGGGGAGCCGGCCAAAGGTTTATATGTAATAGCATCAGGATCCGTGAGGGCCTTTCGAATGGCCGCTGATGGACGGGAGCAGGTGATTCACATAGAGCGAGCCGTGACAACTATCGCCGAGGTAGCGGTTTTTGATGATGGGAACTATCCATCGACTGTAGCGGCTGACGAGCCGTCAACCGTCTATTTTCTAAGCAAACAAGATGTTCTCAAGACCGCAATGCAACACCCTCAGCTTGCTGTTTCTGCTGTTAAACTTATCGCGTCGCGCCTTCGACGATGCGCGGAACTTGTTGAGACGCTTTCACTGCGTGAAGTAGGTCAGAGACTTGCGGCCTTGCTACTCGCCGAAGCATTGGATTCCGGAATCGAGACAGATGGCGGAACGAGAATCAAACTTTATCATACACATAATCAGCTCGCGTCTCGGATCGGCACAGTCCGCGAAGTAGTCACCAGGACAATGTTTCGGCTTCAGGAACAGGGGCTTATCCTTCACGAAGGAAAGGACATTCTGATACCGGATCTGAAAGCCATCGCGTCGTATGCAGATGCGAATTCTGAATTGTCCGGGTAAATCGCGAACGAAAAGGTGTCGTTCCGACCAATCAAAGTGAAAAGGTGAAAAAGTGAAAAGGTGAAAATGCCTTCCAGCATTTTCACCCTTCTACTTTTTCGCGCTTTACGCTTTCTAAGGTTTAACGGTGAGATAGATCGTCTGACCGCGTCGCGAGACGAGCAAGAGTATCGGCTTCGCGCCTGCACTCTGAATAGCGGACTGGACCGCCTCCAGGCTATTCACTGGCTGACGGTTAACTTCCAACAGAATGTCGCCACGAGCGATTCCGGCAGCGGCCGCGGCCCCGACCCCATCCACGCCTGTAACGACCATGCCTTCGGCATCACCTTCGATCCCGAACTGACGCGCGATTTGTGGCGTCATCGGCTGCAGCGTCAGACCGAGCTTTCCCGAGTCGGATTGCTTTTGAGGAGTTCCGTCCCCGTTTTCGACATCGCCACCGCCCTTGTTTCCAGGAAGCTCAAACTCGTCGAGCGTGGCGGTCATTTCCTGAGGCTTCCCGTCGCGAAGAACGGTCACCTTGATCTCGGTTCCCGGCAAGGTGCTGGCGACCTTGTTCCGCAGTACGTTACTGTCCTCGACCTTTTCGCCGTTGATAGCCGTAATGACATCGGTGCGCTGGAATCCTGCCTTCTCCGCAGCACTGCCTTTCCGAACATCACTAACTAAAACACCGCTCGTATCGGTCAGGCCGAGCGCCTGAGCCGTACCTTCATTCAAGTCTTGGATTCCGATCCCGAGCATACCGCGCCGCACACGCCCGTCCTTAAGCAGTTGCTCCATGACCGATTTCGCCATGTTCGACGGGATCGAAAATCCGATGCCTATATTTCCGCCTGATGGCCCCCCGGAAAGGATCTGGGAATTGATCCCGATCAGTTCGCCCGTGAGGTTTACAAGAGCTCCACCGGAATTGCCACGATTGATCGGTGCGTCGGTTTGAAGGAAGTCTTCGAAGCTTCCATCGCTTAGACCGGTGCGACGCCCCTTTGCGGAAATGATTCCGGCGGTAACCGATTGTCCGATTCCGAGGGGATTGCCGATAGCCAGGACGATGTCGCCGATGCGGACCGTATCCGAATTGCCGAGATTCAGAAACGGCATGTTCTGGGCTTCGATCTTTAGAACTGCGAGATCGCTGGCCTTATCCGCGCCTACCAATTTCGCATCGAACGTTTTGTTGTCGCTTAGAAAAACAGTAATTTTCTCAGCGCCGTCTATTACATGCGCGTTGGTGAGGATGGTTCCATCAGCGTTCACGATCACGCCCGAGCCAAGGCCACGCTCGATCCTGGGTTGCGGGCTTTGCCGCGGCATCGGGAATTGCCTAAAGAATTCGTCACCGCCGAACGGGTTGGCCTGTTGATCATCCTGCTGTGCCCTGCGGGATTTGGATTCCGCCTCGATGCGAACGACCGCGGGCGAAGTTTTTTCTACGACATCCGCATAAGACGTCCTCATACCGTCAACGACCAGCGGTGCGGGTGCTGTCGTCGGCTCAACGGTCGCCGGAAGATCGTTTCCACCAAATAGACCCGTTCTGCAGCCGCTAAACAATCCGACCGCTACGATCAAAGAAGCCAATAAAATATCTCTTCTAAACATTAATACATCTCCCAACTTACTTCTTTAGAATTCTACCGTATGCAAAGTGGCTTGCAAGTGCGTGCATAGAAATACGCTGGCGACGGTTATCGGGTTCAGAAAAAGCGCTTCTAGAGTCAAAGTATATGAGGCAGGAGCCGCTGCAAAGTAGATCCTGAGTCGTTAGACGGCGGATCGGAGCATGCTCCTAGGAGCCTACGTGGCAGAAATCTTTTGGGATTCCGGTTCAAAAATATAGGCGAGTACTTTGTAGACGAGCTTCGAGCAAAGGAATGCCGGGGCATCGGAATTGTCGGTTTTTGAAAACTCTACGAGGTCCATTCCGACAATACGACGTTTTTGCGCGAGTTTACGCAAGAGCTCGAGAGTCTCGTACCAGCCGAGACCGCCCGGTTCCGGCGTACCGGTAGTTGGAACGAGGCTTGGGTCAAGGCCGTCGATGTCGATCGTAAGGTAAACATTTTCGGTCAATGAGTCGACCGCCTCGTCAATCCAATCCGTTTTACCGACAATATCCCTTGCCCAGAATATTTTTGTCGGCAGCCCGCTGCTGAGCGACCGTGCCTCGTCTCCAGAGATAGATCGAATGCCGACTTGTACAGATGGAATACGAAGGTCCTTTACGACACGCGCCATTATGGACGCGTGTGAATGGGGTGTGCCATCGTAGGTATCGCGCAGATCGGCATGAGCATCGATCTGCAGAACACTGATATTGTGAAATTTTTCAGCGTGAGCTTTTATGACCGGGGCGGACACTGAGTGTTCGCCACCGAGCATACAGATAAATTTTTTAGATTCAAGCAGTTCCTTCGTTCGATCGTAAAGGGCTCCCATCATTGCTTCCGGCGTTTCGCGGGGAGCAAATTCTTCGAGGGTATGGATACCGAGTCTGTACACCTCAGTGTCGGTCTCTTCCTCGTAAAGCTCCATATTACGCGAAGCGTCGACAATCGCCATGGCACCATCACCCGTACCTGTTCCATAGGATACGGTGCCCTCATACGACACAGGCCAGACCACGATGCGCGACGATTCGAACGAAGAATACTCATCTTCGTCGATCCCGCCAAAGTTCATTGGAAGCGTTGCGGATTCCGACATAAAAAAGCGGAACGCGAAGTGCGGAATGCGGAATCAAATCAGCGGGTTATATTCCGCATTCCGCATTCCGCATTCCGCACTTC
>JBDTWZ010000239.1:0-3778 GCA_040006435.1 Acidobacteriota bacterium | reverse complement strand
ACAGTTCTTGACTTTCGCTTTTTTTAACGCGGTCTCCGCCTCTTCCAAACACGGAAGTCCGACACGAACCGTCCCGCCGGGATTTACCGATATAAGCTGCTTGCCGTCAAAGAAAAGCAACGCGAATTCGCCATCGTATTTTTTCGAGACGAAATACCCGCGGGCCTTGGGTATCTTGAATGCGTCCTCACCCGAGACTGCCCTTGTCGAGCCGCTGACGCGACGCTTATATTCCTGCGATTTTAAGTGCAGCGACGAGTCGGCAAGGTCAGCCGCCTTGCCGATGCAATAGTCGAACTTGCAGGAAAACTTCTTTTTGTCGAAATCAAGATTCATCCGCGACGAGGTGTTTCGGTCTCTTTAGCTCCATGTTCGAGAGGTGCAGGATGAGACAGTACGAGTCTTTCTTTACGCGTCCTTCGAGAAACGCATTGTAGGGTTTACCGCCCCGGTTCATGACGATCGGCTCGTTACCTTTTTCGCCGCCGCGGATCAGCAGCAGCGACTTCTTTTTGTCGAGTTCCTTCGCCATATCGAACAGAAAGTCGAACGTGAGGCCGTTGACGTGAACGAGCTGTTTTTTGTTCGTGAAGACAAAGCGGTTTATCGCTTCCTCCTTCTTGATGTACTTACCAGTCCAGCGGATCGCAAACTCGCTATTCATATTTTGCGGAGTTTTGATTCGGGGACGGCGATCGCGGACCGTGCCGTCCGGATTTGTTATCACCTCAAATTCCTCGACGAGGTGTACAATGCCTTTCTTCGTCACATAGACGCGCGAGGTGTCGGTCAGAAACATCCCGAACTGCTCGATGTCGATCTCCGGATCGTCCTTTATCAGCGCATCGGCCACCTTCTCGAGTTTTTTCTTTTTCTTCAAAAGCTCGGGCAGATCATGGAGAACATCCGTCTTCAAGAGCTTCTGGTTTGTGACAGGCTTACCTTTTTCATCGACATACCGCACGTCGCGTTTCGGGGCGACGCCCTCAGCCGCGACGACCGCGTCGCGATTCTTAGAATTGCTGATGTTGATTGCCATCTATTAAGTCCGTACTGCAGGCGGTTCTGATTAAAGCAGATCAAAATCGAGATCGTCGGCCGAGATCTCCTGCTCCTCCGCCGAATCCAAAACTGCCGCCTGATTCAATTTCAGAAATTGGAACTCCGCCGGTTTTCCGACGACCATGAACGCCTCGTTGTCAGCCCCAAGGACGAACGCCTTGTCATAGTCGATACCGCCGCGGTA
The DNA here is from genome assembly GCA_040006435.1 of Acidobacteriota bacterium. Classification (GTDB taxonomy): domain Bacteria; phylum Acidobacteriota; class Blastocatellia; order Pyrinomonadales; family Pyrinomonadaceae; genus OLB17. The sequence goes on along the minus strand of JBDTWZ010000239.1, from coordinate 2,532 downwards.
GCTGAAAGGGAAAGTAAAAATATCGTCTCCCGTCAGATGATCGAGCAGGTATTTAATATCGCCGTCCTCCGGTGGCTGCAGCAGGTATACCGATTTTACGATCTGCGAAAGGTAATCGTCGGGGGTCGCACGCTCGAGGACATTCGGTTCATTGAACGACGAAGGCACGGGTTCGATCGCGTCCCCGTTCTCATCGACCGCCTTCAACGACGGCCGATCGACCGACGTGCCTTTCTCGTTAACCGTCGCGAGCGCAGTGCCGCCCTTATCGATGAGAGTCTTGCCGTCAGCCGCGAGCACCCGCAGCGACGCCTCATTACCCTTTTCATCGAACGCTTCGATCTCGACCGAGCCATAAAGCTTATCGCGATCGATCTTTACCATCGTGACGGGGACTTCGCGGCCGTCAAGCGAAAGGATGAGTTGTCTTGGCATAATCTACGGGGAATTCTTGACGGAGATGATCTCGGCGGCAATGCTTACGGCTATTTCTTCCGGCGTACGGCTGTGGATCGGTATCCCAACAGGCGTGCGAATGCGGTCGAGTTTCTCGACAGGCAGTCCCTCCTTGATCAATTCTTTGAACATTGCCGACATTTTAGCATTACTGCCCAGCACGCCGAAATATTTGAACTCCTTGTCGATAAGCGCGCGAATGACCTGCTCGTCAGACTTGTAGCCGAGAGTCATTACAACGACGTACGAGCGCTCGCCCGAAAGCACGTGTGAGCCGATGTTCTCGTACCGGTCAATGATCGTGACCTCGTGCGCAAACCGGTTCTTCTCGATCGTGTTTAGTTCCGGTCGGTCGTCAAAAAGGGAAATGTGAAAATCCATTTTTGACATCAACTCGGACAGGGCAAGGGCGCAGTGACCACCGCCGATGATGTAGAGGTCGTTCTTGAAGCCAAGACGTTCGGTGAAACGGAAGTCATTGTCGGTCGCCACCAAGTCAGTACCACGTTTGGTACCGGGTGGGTCACTCTTGTCAGTACCACCTGCGATAGCGGGTGGGTCACTCTTGTCAGTACCGCCTGCGGTAGCGGGTGGGTTCTGTTCGGTGAGAACCTTGAAGTCCTCGCCGCTGATCTCAACGGCTATCATTTCATTGCGCCCAATCGATTCTGCGATCGCTGAGACCGCAATCAAGTGTTTCGCGGACAGGAGGAAAAAGACCACAGTCTGCTTTCCCGAGCAGATCATGCCGCTAGCATGTCGCGAATTCTTCTGATGAACTTGCTCGCGGAACCCACCCGCTACCGCAGGCGGTACTGACAAGAGTGCTCGACTCTCTTCAACCAGATTCACTTCCATTACTCCACCGCCGATGCTGCCGAACAACTCGCCATCCGCTCCGACCGCCATCTTGTAACCCTGACGTCCCGGACTGCTGCCGGAACTTTCAGCGACGACAAGCAACATTACACTCTCAGCCCGAGTCAGACGCGTCGCGATGAATTGCCAAAGCTCGAGTTGTTTGTTCACGGAGGGATTTTACCGCAGGAGAGGGGAGAATGATTATTCGTCGTAGAGGTTCATCAAAACCTTTTCGGGTGTGAACGGCGCGTCGAATGAGAGAACCACCTCGTCAGCCGAAGCGGCTGCCACCCCTCCTTCGTAAGATGGGGAGTTGTCGGAGCTCCCTTCCTTGTCAAAGGAGGGGTGGCCGAGGCTTTGCGAGGCCGGGGTGGTGCTGTGCTTCCAGGCCTGAACCGCATTTCTGATCGCAAAATACGCCCCGATCCCGTACATCAGCGGGGGTTCGCCGACGGCCTTCGAATTGAAGATCGCCAGATTTTCACGCGTGGTTTCCAGCGGCAGTATCGCGATCTCCTTCGGGATCGAATAAATATCCGGCACCTTGTATGTTGAAAGAGCGTTCGAACGGAGTTTTCCGGAATCGTCGTAGACAACTTCCTCGATTGTCATCCAGCCTATGCCCTGCACGATCCCGCCCTCGATCTGTCCATTGTCGACGGATGTATTCATCGATGAGCCAAAATCGTGACAGCACTTCACGTAATCGATCTCGTACCGGCCGCGAAGGCAATCGACCGTGACTCCGACGATCGCCGTTCCATAGACGTGATACGCAAACGGATGACCCTTAGCCGTTTCCCAATCGAAATTGATTCCCGGCGTCGCGTAATGAGAATGCTCGGAGAGATTCACCCTTTGCAGATGAGCGTCCATGACAAGCGTTTTCCAATCGAGCGAAGTGCGTTCGCCGTTTCGATGAACAAAACCGTCGCTCAGAGTGAGATCCGCGGCTGTTTCCGCTTCGACCAGCGGCACCGCGACTTCCAGCAACCGATCACGGATCGCTTCGCACGCCATCTGCGTCGCCTTGCCATTGAGATCGGCAGCGGCGGATGCGGCGGTCGGTGAAGTGTTCGCGATGCGGAGAGTATTCGTCGTGTGAATCCGCACCTTTTCTATCGGCAGCCCGAACATCTCGGCCGCGACCTGAGCGATCTTCGTATTCACGCCCTGACCCATTTCGACAGCTCCAGTCGAAACCGCGACGCTCCC
>JBDTWZ010000238.1:0-3781 GCA_040006435.1 Acidobacteriota bacterium | reverse complement strand
TTCATAACGATCAGTCCGTTTTCAATTTGAAGATTTTCCGGATCGGTTTTTAGGACCATCTTTATCAACATGCCCGCGAGCGTTTTATAGGCCTCGAGGGTTGCGGCGTCGTTGTTTTGCTTACCGTCGGCGTATCCCGTGATAAGCAATCCGCCGAAGCCTACCAGCGTATTATTCAGGCCTTGTTTATCTTTCTCCGCCGCCGCAGCCAATTCCGGCATTTCATCCAGGGCCGCATTCACGACTTTGTAATATGTGTTGACAGCTTCTTCGCTTGGCATGTCGGCATTGTGGTATACGGTCATCGCAGCCACGGTGAAGAACGTCAGCCCTGCGGCGATATTATTTTTCCAACCCCTTACTGCGGCCTCCTTTTCGTATGCGGCTTTGGTAGATGAGTAGATTTGTTTGATCAAGGCCTTTTCTTCTGGTGTGTCGCCAAGTGCATCAGCCAGAGCCTTACCGGTATCGACGGTCGGGTCGGGACGAAATACTCCGTAATTACGGACGACGCGCCGAGGAGGAACAACTAATTTTGGATTTGATGATCCGGCTGAACCGGATGCCGCGTCGCGTTCAGCTTTCTCAACCGCCGAGACGCCCCATTTTTGTATCAAGGCATTGCGCTCCGCCGTCCTGCGATTCTGCGATTTCACTGCGTCGTACATCCGGCTTTGAGCCACGCTAGCCTAGCCGAACGATCCGTACACCGTCGCGTAACCCGCGACGTAATATCCACCGCCCGCACTCTGGATCTGCGCGTTGATTATGCCAACACTCAGAAAGGCGAGTGCGAATATCAATGCGACTAGCCTTTTATAGTTTCTTATTTTCATGTTTCATATGACTTCTGAAATTTGGATCAGTTCGGTCTTTTGATCAGACACTGCTCGCATGGCAGGCGCGACCTTGTTTATAAAACTCTTAGCGGGGTTTCGGACTGTGCGGGGGCGGGGCGTCCGGTGCCTTCAGACTGATCGATTCGAGAAACGCCGTCATCGTCGGTTCGTATTTCTGCGTGTTAGTCAGGATCAGGACGTTGACCATCTTCCCGTAGCCGCTGATGTTCAGCAGCACCACCACGCCTTTTTGACCGTCTTTTTCAAATGGCGAAAATCCGCCGACCGCTTTCCACTCTTCCTTATTGTCGGCCGGAAGCATCTCGGGCTCCACGGTTAAGCGGACCCCTTCTTTAACGATCGTGGCCCACGACGATTTGAAGCTCTGGCCGGACCGCCCGTCGACGGGATCGATTTGAAAAGTGTGATCAGGCAATACGTATCAGCACCGCCGTCTTCGATCGATAGCTGGACGACCTTTTCCTTGACCTCCTTTTTCCATCCGAGCGGCGGCTTAAAAGTCGCAATGTCGAATGTCTCCGTCGACTGCGCGATGGAAACTCCCGACAAAATCAAAAAACAAAAAGTGGTGATTAGTATTCGTTTCATAAGACCTCATTTCTTGCAGCGTGCGAGAGCCCATTCCCATGTCACGGTCGAACCATCCGGTGCCTGGACCTGCTTTGTTCCCTGGAGTAGATCGCCTGCAGGATTCAGAAAGCGTTCGCCATAACGACCGTCGGCCAACATGTCCGTCACCATGATCGATGTGTTCGAATACTCGCTGCTTTCTTCGGCATATTCGAGAGGGCAATCGGTATCCAGTATTTCGAAAAAGGTATGAATGCGCGCGTCGACCGGATCCGAAGCGAAACTGAACGCCAGGGTGTAATCGCGATCGCCTCCGGTAAACCGAAGATCGAATCGGTTCTGGAACGAGCCGAGAAATGTTGTCTCGCTCCCGCTTCGAAATTTTGTCTTGTACGAGCCCTCTTTCGGTCCGCAGCACGGATCGCCCTCGCGGCTCCCGTCGAAAATATCCGAGTATCGGCCGCTAACCCGATAGTCGGCCGGTCGCGGTTCCTTTTTCGCCTCGATATCATCCGGTGTCCGCGGGTTGAGTACCACGTTTACGGATTCATTCTTCTCGATGCGTCTGATGCCGTCGCCCGTCGAGTTGCCGTTCGACGTTCGGTTCGCCTTTACGACGATCGTCCTACTCAATTTCCTTGTGTAGTTGATGTATCCGCCCCAATCTTCCGAGCACGGCTGCCAATCGCGCACCGGCACCGAGACCTTGTAGGTTTTCAACGCCATCTTTGCGAGGATGTCCGGAACGACTTCAATGATCGCTTTGAGCCCGAAATCTCCCGCGAAGCCGAACCAGAAGATCTTTGGAATATCATCGCTCGCGTCCATGCGTTCGGTGGCGACGCTTACCCGGAGAGCCGCTTTCTTCGCTCGGGGAACGACTGGGACAAGTTCAAGGTTCTCCGCCTGAGGTTTGCCGTAAATCGTGATCTTGTTTTCACCGAGGGCATTCGTGACCTGGATGGATATGTCTTGTTTCTTTTTGTCATCAGCCAGGATCACAACCGGATAGGCGCCGAATTTCGAAGAGCCGTGCCCCTCCATAATGGGTTCCCACTTTACCGGAACATCCTTCATAGGACCGTTCTTCGGTGCCTCGATCTCCATTCCGGTTGCAGCTTTGAGCGCTTTGCCGACGCAGTTGATGGTCTCAGAGTGTTTGAAATCGATCCTGAATTTCGCGGTGATGCCACGCTGCTGATCGTACTCACGATCGCTTTTTGTTCGTATCAGCGGCAACGGCTCGGCGACGGTGATATCGGCCTGGATGTTCATATTGGCCAGAACGACCTTTACATATGAGCTCACCAGGTTTGCACTCTCGATGCCCTTAGCGAGATTTTCAAATTTCTTCTTGATGAAATCTTTTGGAGCGGTGAAGATCGAAGGTATCGATTCTTTGTCAAAGATCTTTCCCGCTACTTTTTTTACTTTTCCCTCGATCCCGACGACCTTTGTCATGTCGGCAACGTCCTCGCAGGGTGTCGGCGGAACTAGATTCCATGACGCAGGTGAGAAATGAACACCGCGATCGCGACCGAAAGCCTGTTTGCCCGGAAGCAGCGAAACATTCTGTTCCGAATACGTCTCGAAAGCTTCGACAAGATCGCCGAGAAAGATGCGTTCGATCAGCGACACCTGAATAAAATTTATCCTTGCCTGAGCCGGGCTCGTGGTAGCTAGATCGGACGTGCCATTGCCGAGTTCAAAAATAAGCGTGGCGATAAACTGGGTCTGAGGATCTTGCGATGTGCGTGCAGTACGAAGATCATTCAGCAGCAGCTTAGGAAAATTTGCCCGGATCAGATCGGGGTCCTTGTTAACGATCAAGCCTCCCAGTTTTTCCACCGTCATCACTGCGCCTAATCCGGTTGCCTTCAACATTCCGGCAATTTCGTAATCATAGAAAGCCGCACCGATCGATGGGCTCGTCGGTCGGAAAAGTATCTTCTGATTCGTGTCGATGATATGGAATCCGGCTTTCTGCAGTGCACCCGTCAAAAACGACAGCGACTCCGCATCGTTCTTCAAAATCTTTGGTGCAATTGATCTGGCGAGGGCGGCTGACGGCCGAAGGCCGAGGACGGCAGGCTCGGGCAGTCCTTTATCGGCAAAGCTCGCCAATGGATCATCGTTATCCAGGACAACTTCCGCTTTGGGCGCAGCCGGCGTTGCTGATGCACCGGGCCTTCGCGGTTGAGCGCTCAAAGTGAGGGCGATCGAGAAAACAAAGAAGACGGAAATTATGAATCGTAGATGTTTCATAGGTCAATTAATTTTGGTGGAGTGCAGAAGGGTTCACTGACTCTCCGTGTATTCGGTGTACTCCGCGGTTAGGGCCGATGCCTTTA
>JBDTWZ010000237.1:0-3829 GCA_040006435.1 Acidobacteriota bacterium | reverse complement strand
AACGACCGGGGTTCCCGCGAATTGGAGCAACTCAATATCGTTAAAATTATCGCCGATCGCCATCACGTTCTCGGGTGCGAGTTGATTGATCAACGCAAGCTTCTCCACGCCTTTCCCCTTGGACGCATCGGGCGGAAGTATATCGATGAGCGTAAAATCGACGCGTGGGTAGATCGTAGAGAGAAGGGTAATCTCACCTCGCAGCTCATCCGTTAAAAGCTCGGCCATCTGTCTCATCCGTTCGCAGGTGCCTGAAAACGAAATGTGGATCACTTCATGTTCGTGCAATATCTCGCCTAGATTCGCGACATGCGATACCGCTTCTTCCGCTTCGCTGCCGTGCAGGGACTTCGCCCAACGAAGATATTTTTGAAGTGGAATATTATCCTCGGAGACACGGTCGTAAAACAAAGCTCCTTTCCCATGGGGATCGGCACTGACAAGAGCATCCCCGCCGAATTCCTTGCCAACCCGTACGATCTCAACCGCGGTTTCATTTGCGAGCAGGGAAGCCGAAACTGTTTCAAGCGAGTCGGCGTATTTCAACAGCGCTCCGTTGTGCGTAACAAGCGGTGCGTTCAGCTCGAGCTTTAATCCGACTGGCCGTCCGTCACGAAAACGGCGGCCGGTCGCGATCGTTACAAGCACGCCGCGCTCTTCAGCCGCGCGGATCGCATTTCGGTTTGCTTCGGGGATCTCGCCACGAGAATTAAGGAGCGTCCCGTCTAGATCAAGAGCGAGTAGTTTGATCATTGCGGGTTGGATTCAGCCTTTCTTTTCTCCTGCCGCTCTTTCTCCAGCCACCGTTGATACTCAGCCTTCCCCCGCTCGAACTCCGCGGCCGATGCGTAGAACCAATGCGAGCCGTCATTTATGTCGACGTTGCGAACGTAATAAATGTAATCGGTCTGTGCGGGGTTCAATGCGGCCGCGACCGCGCTTTCGGAGACTGACGAGATCGGGCCCGGCGGGATGCCTCCATATTTTCGCGTGTTGTAGGGTGAACTTACTTCGAGATCGCTGCGATTGATCGTGCCATCCCAGCGATTCTGCATTTTGGCGACGTACACGACGGTCTGATCGATTCCCAGAGGGATACTCTTTGATATTCGATTGTAAATGACGGATGAAACGATCGGACGCTCCGTCTCAACCCCCGATTCGGTTTCTATCAGCGAAGCGATCGTGACGATCTCGTGGGGCGTTCGCCCGATCGCTTTCGCCGATTCTGTCCATTCAGGCTTCCAGATCTTCCGGAACTGCTCGACCATTGTCTTGATGACGTCGACGGGCTTCGATCCGCGCGGAAGAGTGTACGTGCTTGGGTACATGTACCCTTCGAGGTTCCGGGCCTCGGGCGCGATGTCCCGGATAAGATCGGTCTCTTCCATCAGGAGCAGAACCTGCTGATCGGTGAATGGAGTCACGTTGCTATCGGTTGAGTCCGGGTCTGGAGTACCGAATTTTTCAACTAGTCGCTTGGCGATGTCGAAGCGGGTAAATCCCTCGGGAATTGTCAGCTTGATGGTTTGGGTTTCGCCTTTTTCCAACTCCTTCAAAACCTGGAGCGCGGTTATCGGGGATGTAAATTGATACTCGCCTGCCTGCAGGCGCGCCGAGTTTCCGATGGTCCGCAAATAGAGTCTTGTTGCGAGCGGACTGGCGATGACACCTTCGGCCGCGAGTTTGTCGACGATCGCTGACGGCGAAGAGCCCTTTTCGATAACAATAAACTGGTTCGCCTTGTCGTGAGTGTGTGCGGTAGCAAGCGAGTTGTAGAGCCAGTACGAGAGCCCGATAACGCCGATGACGGCGACCGCTGCAAGGATAAATGTGATCTTAACGATCTTCATACGTTGGTCAGAATTTTATCAGCGAGTAAAATAAGCCGCAAAATGGCAGGTCAAAGAATATTTGCGGCTATCGACTTATCCGATAAAGCTCGGCAAGTGTGCAGCCAACATGTGGAAGCGATCCGACGCGAATTTCCGTCAATCCGAATCGGTTGGGTGCCTTCGGAGAAACTCCATATCACACTTAAATTTCTTGGTAACGCCGAACCACATTTGGTCGAAGAGTTACGTAATCATTTGTCGGGCATTGCCCTGCGTCACGAAAACTTTTCGCTTCGAGTGTCGACTACTGGTGTGTTTCCGTCGCCAAACCGTCCGCGAATCCTATGGATAGGTATCACCGAGCCCTCAGGAATGATCCAATCGATCTATCGAGACATCGAGAACGCAGGTCTGGAACTCGGCTTCAAACCGGAAGAACGCTCCTTCCACCCGCATGTGACGATCGGAAGAATACGTCAACCGGAAAGTTCCCGGAAATTGGCGGAAGCACACATAAACGCGCAGATCGAGCCGATCGAATTTGAAGTGCGCCAGCTCGTTTTGTACGAAAGCAAACTTCTGCCGTCCGGCTCGGTCTACTCGATAATATTCACGGCTAAGATTCGAGGAGCTATTTAGCTTCGAGATATTTTTCAATGGCGTCGGTCACAACCTCACCGTCGGGTTTGTCCTTCGATGAAAACCTGGCGACGATCTTGCCTTTCCGATCGATAAGGAACTTATTGAAATTCCACGTGATCTCGCCACCGAATGCGGGATTTATTTCCTTGCTCGTGAGATATGAGTAAAGCGGGTCCTGATCTTCACCCTTGACCGAGATCTTGGCAAACATCGGAAACGTCACCTTGTACTTCGACTCGCAGAATTCCTTGATCTCCTTTTCAGTTCCTGGCTCTTGTTCGCCGAAATTATTTGCGGGAAATCCAAGAACATAAAAGCCCTTGGCTCTATATTTTTCGTAAGTCGCCTGCAGGCCTTCATACTGCGGCGTATATCCGCACTTGCTTGCTGTGTTCACAACGAGCAGGATGCTGCCCTTATACCTTTTCAACTTTACTTCCTTCCCGTCGATATCGCGCATGGTGAAGTTGAGCACACTTTTGCTTTTATCGGCCGCCTCGACGACCGCCGTGGACGAGTCATACCCGAACAAAAAGGCTCCGGACAGCGAGAAACAAAGGAGTGTCGAGATCAAAATAAGTGGTGTTTTCATGTTGGTTCCTCTCAGCAGTTCTACTTCTGGGCAGCAAGCGTTTTCCTTGCAATCACGACTCCATTCAGCACATCCTGAGCCATGTCATTAAATGCCTTTTGGTCGACGAGCCATGTGTTTTTGCCGGTGCGCCTAAAGTCGGTAGAATAATTCTTGATAAATCCTTCGACCCTGACAGCCGTCGCATCCGACAGCGTGGGCGTCGGTGTGGTCTGAGATAAGACCGGAAGCGCCGTAGTCATCACGACGAATACCAGAAGAATGGGAGCCAGAGAATAGTTCGTTCTTTCTTTCATATATCTCCCGGCTGAGACTCAGCCGCCGAGTTCTCTAGGACCTCGCGGCGGTTTCGGAGCCTCGGTCGACTTTTCTCCAGTCTCGCTGAAGACCTCTTTGATAGCACCTATGCTTGAGAGCATCGTCGAAGTCTCCATCGGCATAAAGATAACCTTTGAGTTTTGGGTTCGCGTCATGTCTCGGAGCGATTCGATATAGCGGGCTGTGATTAGATATTGAGTGGTCTTCTCGGCATTCCCGACTACCTGTGCGATCTGGTTTATCGCCTGAGCTTCGGCACTCGCAGCAACGAGCCGTGCCTGAGCCGCTCCTTCGCGAGAAGCGGATCGACGTTGCAAAGACCTCCGTGGAGGAAGGCACGACGGCGTTCGGGACGGGCGACAAGGGCCTCGCCGCAACGTACGTCCGACAGGCGCAGGGTGCGCTCGCGGAAGCAGCCCCGCTGCTGGACGCGATCGACCGC
>JBDTWZ010000236.1:0-3836 GCA_040006435.1 Acidobacteriota bacterium | reverse complement strand
GGTGGCCAGATGCGTTGGCGAAATATCGCAATTTGAAATTTGAAATTTGAAATTTTGAAATTTGAAATCCCAAATCCCAAATCCCAAATCCCAAATCCACAATCGAAATGGCCTGTCGTTTGCCGGAACCGCCCCGAATGAAAAATCTGTTCTTAATCCTTACAACGCGCCGCGTTTGAGACCGCTAACCCGCAGCCTGTACGTCCGTAATCGCTCCACGAGCCTTTTCAACGAGCTCGGGTGGAATGTCATCGAAGCCGTGTTCGGCACGGGCGTGTTCGGCCGCCTGTGTCATTATCTCGTCTTCGGTTTCGCCGGTGAAGGAAGCGTCGCAATCAACTCCCACATCTCTACAATTAAGTTTCTTTGACATTAGCTCATCTCCTTTTGTTTTATCTATTGGTCAGTATCAGTATACGCGCAACTCTTACTCATCTTCCTCATGCGCTCTCGCACGTCCCGCAGCAACCGCTTCGTCGATCACCTTTTGCGCGAGGTTGTGCGGCAGCGGATCATAATGCGAGAACTGCATGTGATACGAGCCTCGCGCCTGCGTGACGGAGTTTAGCTTCGACTGATAATCGAGCATCTCGCTCAAGGGTACTTTCGCTTTGATTATCTGCTGCCTGCCTCGGACTTCCATACCGCCAACACGTCCGCGTCGAGAGTTCAGATCGCCCATGATGTCGCCGGAAACTTCCTGCGGCGTAAAAACCTCGACGTCCATTATTGGTTCGAGAAGTGTCGGACGGGCTTTTTCCATTGCGGCTCGATAAGCTTTGCGCCCTGCCGCGCGGAACGAGTGTTCGTCGGAATCGACGGCATGAAAACTGCCGTCGATGAGGGTGACCTTAAAATCGACAAGCGGATAACCGGCGACGGCTCCGCCCTGCGCCGCTTCGATAATTCCTTTCTCGATCGCCGGGCGGAAATTTTGCGGCACCGATCCGCCGAAGATCTTGTCCACCCACACAAAGCCTTCGCCGCGCTGCAGTGGTTCGAAAATTACCTTGCAATCGCCGAACTGTCCGCGTCCACCCGACTGCTTTTTGTGCCGTCCCTGGACTTCGCACTGCGCCGTGATGGTTTCCTTGTACGGAACCTTCGGCGGGTGAAGCGCGACCTCGACGTGATAACGATTCGCCAATTTCGCAACTACCGTTTCGATGTGAAGCTGGCCAGAACCCGATAAAATAAATTCCTTGGTCTGCGAGTCGCGGTCGAAATGCAAGCTCGGGTCTTCCTCCAGAATTTTGTGCAGAGCTCCGGAGATCTTGTCCTCGTCGGCACGCGACTTCGGTTCGATCGCAAATGCGATGGCCGCTTCCGGATACTCGACTTTCGGATAGACGATCGGCTTCGCCTTATCGCTGAGCGTATCGCCGGTCTGCGTGTCTTTTAGTTTTACCACGGCGATGATATCGCCGGTTTGGGCCTCGCTGACCTTGTCTAACACCTTTCCGGAGATGACGTGCAGTGCGCCGAGTCGTTCAGCCGTTTCTCGGGTCGAATTATAGACCGTCGCGTCGCTCGCGACTTTGCCGCTGACCACCTTCATGACGTTAATGCGGCCGGCGAACGGATCGGCGATCGTGCGGAAGACATATGCCGAGAACGGTTCGTCGTTCGAATATTTCCGATTGATACGATCTCCCGACATATCGTTGTCAGCGAAACCGTACTCCGCTTCGTGCGTTGCGGGGTTCGGTGCGAACTCGACCAAGTGATCGAGCAGGATCTGCATTCCGACAAGCGTGGTGCTCGAAACAGCATAGACCGGGCAAAGTTTGCTCTTCGCGATCGCTTTCGCGAGATTCGGATATATGTCCTCTTCGGGCAGCGTTCCGTCCTCGAAATATTTTTCCATCAGGGCGTCGTCCGATTCGGCGACGATCTCGATCAGCCGCTCTCGCGTGCGGTCGAAAATATCCTTGCCCTCGGATGGGATCGCGATCCCTTTGGCTTTGCCTTCGGCGTCAAACTCATAAGCTTTTTGATGAACGACATCGACGACACCGCGAAAATTTCCCTCGGTTCCGATCGGTAGCGTGAACGGTACTATCGAACGGGCAAAGCTCGAGGACGCGGTCTCGAGAGCATGTCCGAAATCGGCGTGCTCCTTGTCGATCTTGTTGATGACCATGAATCGCGGCAACAGAAACTCGTTTGCATACTGCCATGTTTTCTCGGTTTGCACCTCGATGCCGTGGACCGCGTCGACGACAACGAGCGCGCAATCGGCCACGCGCAGCGCAGGCCGGGCGTGAGAAACGAACGCGGCATAACCGGGCGTGTCGATCAGATTAATTTTAGTGTCTTGGTATTCGAGGTGGGCGAAGTTGTTGTTGAGGGAAACCTTTCGTTCGATCGAGTCTTCTTCGTAATCCGTTACGGTCGTTCCTTCGTCGACCTTTCCCCAGCGGTGTGATGTGCCGGACACGTGCAACAGCGAGGAAACCAGTTGGGTTTTACCCGCGTCGCCGTGTCCGATTACAGCCAGATTTCTGATGTTCTCAGTTGCGAATGCTTTCATCGTCGGTAAGCTCTCCTTTTAGTTAAGTCACTCGTCCCAGCAGTCTCAAGTACCAAGATGTCCTACGAGGGACTTTGGGACTCTTGGGACTAGAGACTTAGACTGGTTGGTAAGTAGATAATTTATCGGGAATGGCAGGGGTTGGCAAGACTGATGAACTGTTGACGGGGATTATTCGGGTTCGCGAGTATTCACGAGCGCCGCTGACTGGGCTCCGTGAGGTGCCGTCAGGTGATCACGAACTACTTTTTCTCGACGGGCCCGCGCCCAGCCGCGGCTCAAGAAAACATTTACTCAGAAATATTATTTCGATATAATCCCGGTACCATTTTGCTTACATTTACCGTCGACCGGAATCTAGTACTACCAGACGACGGCGGGACTCGCAGGATATCAATTTGGAATTAGTACTGACTCGGCGATTCCCGGATCTTTGATCCCGTGATCGGATCTTTTCTCGCAGCAGTTATGGGAGAAAAAATGACCTCTTTATCAAGACACGCTGTCGGCTTACTTCTGACAGCTACTCTCACGGCGTCAAGTGCACTCGTCGTTTACGCCCAGCCATCAGTCGACACAACCTTTGGTGCGAACCTGACCAAGGTTCCGGAGGGAGATGCGCGCGGCATATTCCCCCAGCCGGACGGAAAAGTTTTCGTCACCGGAGCTTTCAAGGTCGCGGGTGGTCTCGCTCGGGACTCGGTCGTTAAGTTAAATTCGGACGGCAGCGTCGATCCGTCATTCATGGGACCTGACTTTCGTGCCAACGAACCGTTCAATCCCGCACGAATTATGGATCTCGCGATCCAATCGACCGGGAAGATCCTTGTCGGCGGCGAATTCTACGAGGTCGACGGCCAGCCGAAATACCGCCTCGTCCGCCTCAACGCCAACGGGTCGCTCGACACGTCTTTTGCACCGCAACCGCTCACTTGGGTTGTCACGAAGATACTCGTTCTGTCGGACGACAAGATAGTCATCGGCGGCGGTTTCCGGTACAGCGACCCCAGTGGTCCGCGTAACCAGTTGGTAAGGCTCAATGCCGACGGCACGCTCGATACACCGTTCCGTTTCTCACCCGAACCGCCGAATGTCGTCTCGGGGCTTGTTCTGCAATCGGACGGAAAGCTCGTCGTCGCGACGGGCAACAACGTTATTCGGTACGCAACCACCGGTGCGTCGGACGCGACGTTTGGACCGATCGCGTGCGATAACTCCGTGAACACTGTGAAACAGCAGGCGGACGGCCGCCTCGTTATCGGTGGAATCTTCACCAACGTCAACGGATTCGGCTTACCGCGAC
>JBDTWZ010000235.1:0-3838 GCA_040006435.1 Acidobacteriota bacterium | reverse complement strand
TAAGCAATAAGCAGTAAGCAATAAGCAGCAGAGTAATTGCTTAGCAATGAGTCGTAAACTGTCAGTCCGGTTCAAGGGCTGATCTGCTGCCGGCTTATTGCTTACTGCTTACTGCTTACTGCCAATTGCTTTGCGCTGTTCACGACCTGTTCGTAAAACGCGATGTACTGCGGAATTATCTTATCGGAACCGTATCTCTGCATGGCCAACTCACGGCCTTTTTCGCCGAATGCCCTTCGAAGATCTTCATCGCCGAGCAGACGAAGCGTGTCTTCACTCATCTTTGCGACATCGCCGATATCGCTGAGATAACCCGTCTCGCCTTCCGCAACAACCTCCGGAATTCCGCCGATTCGAGTTGCGATCACTGGAACTTCACACGCCTGGGCTTCGAGTGCGGCGAGGCCAAACGATTCCAGCTCGGACGGCAAGAGAAAAACATCCGCCACACCGAGATAGTCCGCGATGTTCGCCTGCTTTCCGACAAACGTGATGTTGCCGTTGAGATTCAACTGCTCCGCACGGTAATACGCCGCCGACCGCTCGGGGCCGTCGCCGACCATGATGAGCCGCGCATTCGCGCCCTTCTCACGAACCTTTGCAAGAATTTCTACGCAATCAACTGGACGCTTTACAGCACGAAAATTTGAAACGTGGACAAGGAGCTTTTCGCCATTCGGCGCAAGTTCGTCGCGGAGCGGTGAGTCGGGTTGACGTTTGTAATGACACCCGCAAATAAAATTCGGGATGACCTCTATTTCGTCAAAGTCGAACGTCTCGATCGTCGCCTGTTTCAGAAATTTCGAAACCGCCGTCACGCCGTCCGACTGCTGCAGACCGTAACGAGTGATCGGCAGGTACGATCTGTCTGCTCCGACAAGGGTGATGTCCGTGCCATGCAAAGTGGTGATGACCGGAACATAGCGCTTCTGCTTGATCGATTCGCGTGCGAGGATTGCGCTGATCGAGTGCGGGATCGCGTAGTGGACGTGCAGCAGATCGAGTTTCTCTGCCCGTGCGACCGTGGCCATCTTGGTCGCGAGCGCCAGATCGTACGGCTGATGCTCGAACAGAGGGTACGACATCATCTCGACCTCGTGAAAATGAACCCGCTCGTTGAGCTCGGTCACGCGTGTCGGCAAGACCGACGAGATAAAGTGAACGTTGTGACCGCGCTCGGCGAGGTCGCGTCCGAGTTCAGACCCGACGATTCCGCTGCCGCCGTATGTTGGATAGACTGTGATCCCAATGTTCATTAGCTGAATAGTAAATAGTCAATCGGGAATAGTAAAGCAACTACTTCCGGCGCCGAACCAGGTACACGATACCCTTATGGTCATCGGTGAAGAGAAACGAACCGGAGTCGAGCTTCATTATGTCGCATGGCCGGCCGTGGACCGTCGTTCCCTGAAGAAAGCCGGTGATGAAATCCTGGAGCCGGGCTCCTTTTCGCATGATGGCGATCTTGTATCCGTGGCCGACGGTTTTGTTCGTCGAACCGTGGAGCGAGACTAGGAATGCGTCCTTTAGTACGGCGGGCGTTTCCGGACCCGTGAAGTAGTCAAACCCGAGAGCGGAGCTGCGTGCGGGGAACCATGCATACGGCCGCACTACGGTCCTGCATCCAAAGCCACGTTTGAGTTTCGGGTCGGCGAATATCCTTCCGTTATTCGAGTGGCAATATGGCCAGCCGTAATCATAAACTCCCCTCCTGCCAGAGGAGGGGTGGCTGAGGCTTTGCGAAGCCGGGGTGGTGGGAGCATCCACGGCCATTGCATAAAATGTTTCGTCGGGCCGGTTGTTTCCGAGATGATCGCTGCCCTGATTCGTCGCAAACAGAGTGTTGCCAAACCATTTAATGCTGACGGCATTTCGCAGACCGCGGGCAAATTGCCGCTGGCCGCTGCCATCCGGATTCATTTCGATAATGCTCGCACGCACTTTCTCTTTCTCCACGCACGAATTGCAGCTCGACCCGACCGAAACATACATCTTTCCATTCGCGCCGAATGCGATGGTCCGCGTCAGATGCCAGCCGCCGTACTTGTAGTCGAGCCCGTAATCGGGAAACGTCGCGAGCGTCTGCGGTCTCGTGTCGGTCGGTTTTTCTTCGCCGCGGGTAAATTTTCGACGCGTCAGTTTGTCGGTCTCGGCGAGATAGAACCAATCCTGCCCCTGATCGTCTCGATAGAATTGCACGCTGTTCGGATTCTTCAGTCCCGTCAGATACGCAACGACCTTCGCAAACTTTCCTGTCCTCTCGTTCCACCCGTCCAGAATGTAAACCGCGCCACGATTGTTGTCGGTCAGGTTGTTCATGTCGGTGACGAAGATGCGCCCGTCGGGCGATCTCGCAAAAAAGCGCACGCGCTTTAATCCCTCGGCGGCGGGGATGATCTCGAAATCGGCCGGCAGATTGAGTGTGAAGTTGCGACCGTCTTTGAGTGCGATCTTTTGCGGCAGGAGTCGAGGTTGAGCATCCGCGATGATCGGCAGCAACGCGATCAGGGCGATAAATAGCTTGTTCATATGATCCGTGTTGACCGTAACTTTATTTTCCGATGCCGCGTTAGCGGCAAGACGCGTTTAGCCGTGGGCCTTAGCCCACGGTCCCGTGACGACAGGGTTCGCGTCGCGTTAGCGACGCCCGAAACAATTCGTCCGCCGCTGACGCGGCGGCAACAATCGTTTACATCTTTCCGTGGGCTAAGGCCCACGGCTAAATTCGTTCGTTCGCTACGCGACCAAAAAGGTCGGTCGACCGCCGGTGGTTACACGAGCGAAAACATTCTTGGCGATGTTGGGCTATCATTAGGCATGAACACCGACAAATTCCGTATCCGCGAAGGATCAAAGGTCGATCTGAAAGATCACCCGACCGATTTCACGGGCGATTATACAGACAAAAAAGAGGCGGTGAAAGACCTTGAACAAAACGTCGAGCAGCTCCGCGAGCTGCAGAACGTTCTATACGCCGAGGACAAGCAATCGCTGCTGATAGTCTTTCAGGCGATGGACGCGGCGGGTAAAGACGGAGCGATCGAGCACGTCATGAGCGGCGTCAATCCGCAGGGCTGTCACGTCGTTTCGTTCAAGCAGCCGTCGGACGAAGAACTGTCGCACGATTTTCTGTGGCGGTGCGCAAAGAACCTGCCCGAGCGCGGAAAGATCGGAATTTTCAACCGCTCGCATTACGAAGAGGTTCTCGTCGTGAGGGTTCACCCGCAGATACTGCAGGGCCAGCATCTGTCGGATGAGATCAAAAATGACAAAGACATCTGGAAAAAGCGTTTCGAGCAGATCCGCAATTTCGAATCGACGCTTTCGGCAAACGGGACGCACATCCTGAAATTCTTTCTCAACGTCTCGAGGGAAGAACAGAAGCAACGATTTCTTTCACGTATTGAAGAAGAAGAAAAGAACTGGAAGTTTTCGAAGGGCGATGTAAAGGAACGCGGGCACTGGGACGATTACATGAATGCGTATACCGAGGCGATAGCGAACACGTCGACCGGCGATGCTCCATGGTACATTATCCCGGCCGACAGGAAATGGTTTACGCGGCTCGCTGTATCGGAAGTGATCGTAAGAAAACTCGAATCTCTGAAACTGAGTTATCCCGCTGTGACGGCGGAACATCAAGCGGAGCTCGCCGAGGCGAAAAAGATGCTTGAAGAAGAGTGACAGTGCGGGGGCAAGCCCGCCTTCCGAACTTGCGAATCTGATTATCGCTCGAGTCAGCCGATCAGTGACTCTTCGTAACGTATAGCGCTTGGTGCATTCGCAAGTCCGGAAGGCGGGCTTGCCCCCGCTCTATCGATACGAGTCAGCCGATGAG
>JBDTWZ010000234.1:0-3874 GCA_040006435.1 Acidobacteriota bacterium | reverse complement strand
CGGCACCGACAAATAAAATTGACGACGTCAGGAAGAGAAAGTTACAAAACTCACGCCGCGTCACCTGAGCTTCCAAATCTCGCTCATATGGGAACTCAGCCTGATACGGTGCGGTGGCTGACCGGACATTGGCCTCACTCGATATTTCGTTGGTTGCTTCGCGGTCAACCGCCAGTACTCCCTCAACAGTTTTCTCGTTCAAATAGTTAGAATTCATTGCGTTTGTCCGACTCTTCGACTTGTGTGTCGATCCATGATTCCCCGGTCGTGGTGTGTCCGGGTTCAAGTGCAACGCGGCCTTCGAAAACGCCGCAGCCGTCAACATTTACTTCGTCCGCATCAGTCGGGAGCATTAAATATACTTTGGTCTCGACGCGTTGATTACCAAAAACATGTGCGTTAACCGGCTTGGTCCGGCGAAGCGGTACGATCTGCTCGTATGTCCCAAACGCGATTGCTCCCGTGGGGCAAACGCTTGCGCACATCGGCATCAGGCCCTCGGAGGTGCGGTCAAAACACATATCGCACTTCATCTGCAGATGCATCGCGGTGTTGTATTTGGGAACGCCGAACGGGCACGCGTTAACGCAGTTTCGACAATCGAGGCATCGCGGCTTTAACGCCGACATCACGACGCCGTCTTCATTTTGTTTGATCGCGTCTGCTGGGCAGACGAGGGCGCAGGTCGGCTCGGTGCAGTGCATACACAGGGTCGGCATCGTCGCGGTCGTTTCGCTACGGTCGATGTAATCGACAAATATCATTGAGTAGCCCTTATGCGTATCGCATTCGCGACATGCCGAGACGCACGAACGACAGCCGATGCAGCGCTGCGGATCAATGAACATTGTTTCTTTCATAATGTGTTAATTACCTTTTTGCACTTCGCTCAGTGACGCGCCTTTACGCCCTTTACCAAGTATCGGAAGCTCGCGTGAATGGATCTTTTCGATCTTCGCAGCGCATGCTTTGAATTCCGGTATCTTGGACGTCGGGTCGAGTTTTGGATTTGTGAGCTGGTTCACCGCCAACTGTTCGCCCCAATGATATGGAATAAAAATAGTGTCCGGGCGGATCGTCCGAACCACAAGTGCGGGAAATACGCCTTCGCCACGTCGGGATATCACCTTTACCCGCTCACCGTCATTGATCTTTAGATTTTGTGCCGTTTCCGGATGTATCTCGACGTATGGCTCCGGACATTGCTGGACGAGAAACCCGATCCGCCGCGTTTGATTGCCCGATAGATATTGATAAACGACGCGACCGCTGGTCAGGATCAGCGGATATTCGTCATCCGGCTTTTCGTCCGCACCGAAATATTCGATCGCGTGAAATTTGGCCTTTTTGTCGGGGTGATAGAACTCCTTGTTGTCGAAAAGGCGAGGCGTACCGGTATGCTCTTCGGTCGGACACGGCCAAAAAACGCCGTCCTGTTTGTCGATCTTTTCGTAAGTAATGCCAAAATAGTCGGCCTTACCGCCCTTAGACGCGTTCCTTAACTCGTCAAAGATCTCTCTTGCGGTGTTGCATTGAAAGTATTGGCCGCGTCCCATTCGGCGGCCGATCTCGTTAATGATCCACCAGTCTTCTTTCGCATCGCCGGGCGGGTTGATCGCCTTGTTGATCTTTACAACGCGACCCTCGGCACTTGCAGTCACGCCCTCATCCTCAGCCCATGTCGTTCCGGGCAGTACGACGTCGGCGTAGCGGGACGACTCGCTCATGAAAAAGTCGATGTTGACATTAAATTCAAGGCCTTCGAGAGAGCGGCGAATGTTGTTGATGTCCGGCAGGCTCACCATGCCGTTATTGCAGATCGAAAGGAACCCCTTGATCTCGCCCTCACGCATTTTGTCGAACATCTCAACGACCGAAACGCCAGCTTGCGGAAGCTCATCCTCCGGCAAGCCCCAGAAATCGCAGATGTACTTGCGATCCTCAGGACTATTTATCGAACGCTGTCCCGGCAGCTGGTCGGCCTTCTGGCCATGCTCACGGCCGCCCTGGCCGTTCCCCTGTCCCGTTATCGTGCCGTAAC
The DNA here is from genome assembly GCA_040006435.1 of Acidobacteriota bacterium. Classification (GTDB taxonomy): domain Bacteria; phylum Acidobacteriota; class Blastocatellia; order Pyrinomonadales; family Pyrinomonadaceae; genus OLB17. The sequence goes on along the minus strand of JBDTWZ010000234.1, from coordinate 1,833 downwards.
CGCGACCGGGATCGCCGATCTTGCCCGTAGCGAGCACAATATTTATGTATGAGAGAACATTATCGACGCCGTTGCTGTGATGTTCGATGCCGCGGGCATGCATGATCATTCCCGTCTTTGCACGACCATAAAGTAGTCCTGCCTGCACGATCTTTTCCGCCGGAACGCCGGAGATCTGTGACGCAATGTCGGGCGTATAACGCTCGACCGCCGAACGCGTGTCATCCCAGCCATTTGTTTTGGTCCGGATAAATTCCTCGTCGATCAAGCCTTCGCGGACTATTACGTTCAGAATTCCGTTCGCGACCGCGACGTCGGTGCCGGGCTTTAGTTGAAGGTGAAGGTCGCCCTGACGTGCTGTGGCCGTTTCACGCGGGTCGATCACGATCCAACGGCCGCCATTGTCACGCTGCTGCCATAGGAATTTATTTAGGATCGGAAAGGTCTCGGCGCAATTTGCACCAGCAAGGATCAGGACCTCTGCCAGCGGAATATCGCTCCAGGGATTAGCTGCACGGTCGATGCCGAACGCCTTATTGTTTCCTGCTGCGGCAGACACCATGCAAAGGCGCCCGTTATAATCAATGTAACGCGTTCCCATACCGCAGCGGGCAAACTTGCCCATCAGGTACGTCTTTTCGGTCGTAAGGGACGATCCCGAGTAAATGCCGATCGCGTCCTTGCCGTATTTTTTCTGAATCTCTTTAAACTTCGATACGACCAGGTCGAGAGCCTCGTTCCAACTCGCGCGTTCGAAATTTCCGTTTCGTTTGATCAGTGGATAGAGCAGACGGTCGGGATGATGAGTTTGGAGATATGCCGTCACGCCCTTCGGGCACAGTTTCCCCTCGTTGACGGGAAAATCGTATCGCGGCTCAAATCCAACAACATGTTCTTCCGAGACAAGCAGATTCAATCCGCATTGAACGCCGCAATACGGGCAATGCGTTGGCACTATGCGATCGATGACGCGGTCGGATTGCCAACCGCCATATGGCTGGTCATGCAGGTGCGGACCAAAACGGTCGATGATCCGTTCTAAATGTTCGACTTTCGACATAGAGTCAAATTACTTTTGCTCATCGGCACGTGTACCGAAAAAAACAGGTTCAGAGGTGTCCGAGAGCCCCGAGTACGCTAGTCCCCGCATAACGCGTTTGCATCGCGGGCAATAGTCCTGCAGAGTGTGGCCGTTTTGCATCCGGTAATCAAAGCCGAGTTCGTCCACGACCTTTTTCAGATCGTCGATCCAAAGTTTGCCAACAAACATCGTTCCGCATCGCGGACAAACCGCCTGTTCCATTTCCTGTGAGCGGCTCTGATATAGCTCGACGCCGATCGAGGCCGGCCGCTGAACGATATGAAAAAGTTTTCCGAACGGCAGATAGAAGAGCGTCATTATTACCGTCGCCTGATGCAGAAGGCCGATGAAAGAATACATATAGCCGGCAAACCAAAGGCTGGAGGCCGTCAGCATCAGTCCCGACACCGAGATCGCGATCAACAGTAAGTGCGGCGTGAAATCAAGAAGGAACGACTGATATGCGATCGCCCCGCGATCGGTCAAACGGCGATGAATTGCGAGTGCGCATCCGGCGATGACCATGATCGCGGCGAAATCGAGACCGTGAAACGTGATCCATGCGATCAGGCTCCGGCCATCCATTACTTGCAGCGGAAAGCCAAACAAATAGGCCCGGTAACCTAATTCGCCCTCGAGCTCGAAATGCACCCATCCAAATGACAGCGGAAATGTGATCGCGGCCGCAATGATGCAGCCCCACATCATAAGAAAATGCGTGAGCCAGCGCACGAATCCGCGCTTGAAGATGA
>JBDTWZ010000233.1:0-3884 GCA_040006435.1 Acidobacteriota bacterium | reverse complement strand
AGGAGGAAAATCGGTATGAAACAGTTTCTGTTTTTTTCGTTAACAGTTTGCTTGCTTGTCGCGAGTGCGTCTCTCACGAGTGCACAGACGCCCGCGCCGCCAAGAGTTATGTTGATCGTTCGCGAAGACATCAAACCCGGAATGATGGGGCCCCATGCACGCGAGGCGAACAACGTCGTCCAGATCTACGCCAAAGCCAATTCGCCTTATCATCGGCTTGCGATGGTGCCGGTCGCCGGCAACGAGAATGAAGTGATGTATATTTGGGGATTCGATTCGTACGCGGAAATGGAAAAATCGAATAGCTATTTGGATACGGTGTCCAATGTTACCTACAAGGCTGACTTCGATCGCGTACGCCCGCCCGGCGAAGACTATCACTCGTCGCAGCGCGATACTATCGCCGTCCTGCGTGAGGACATGAGCTACAACATGAACACCGACATCAGGAAGATGCGGTATATGCGAGTGTCGACGATCCGCGTAAAGCCAGGCCACACGCGCGAGTGGGAAGATTCGCGACGAATGACAAAGGCCGCACACGAAAAGGCAAAGGTGGACGAGACGATGGTGGTCTATCAAGTTGCTGGCGGCGCACAATCGGGAACTTATCTCGTGATGATCCCGTGGGCTTCGCTGGATGGCATCGGGACCATTCCGCACGGAAAGTCGTATATGGACGCACTCGGTGACGACCGTCGGGACAAGATAGAAAAGATCGAGAATGATTCGGTCGTATTTACCAGTACCGATATCTACGCCTTCGCTCCGCATCTCAGCTACCTTTCGAAGGACTGGGTATCCGGTGATCCTTCGTTTTGGACGCTGAAGCCGATGATGGCCGACACCACAGCTCCGGCCGCACGAAAGGCACGTGGGAAAAAACCGTAGAGGATCGTCTCTGCAGGTAGACGAGGCCGTCCGGGGAACCGGCGGCCTTTTCGATTTTTTTACGGGAGTGTCATCAGCCCGCACGCAGAGTTCGGAATTAGAAGTTAGAAGTCAGAAGTCAGAAGTCAGACGTTCGGAATCCACAATCCGCGATCCGCAATCGCTCGGGCTCCCCTCCTTGTCAAAGGAGGGGTGGCCGCGTTTCGCGGACGGGGTGGTGATATTCAAACAACTACGCTTTTTTCAACGCGGATTTGGCGGATTAGGCGGATGAAGACGGATTTGATAAGTCTTTTTCAGATCCGTCTTCATCCGCCAAATCCGCCCGATCCGCGTTCAAAAAATACCTTTGCCAAAGAGCCCGCGAAACACACGAAAGACGCCAAAAGAGATTTCCCTTTCGCGTCCGTTCGCGTATTTCGCGGGCAAACAGATTCGCGGCGGACAAGGTGAATTTCAGTAGATCTGACAGATCTGTTTCAGATCCGTCTTCATCCGCCTAATCCGCCCGATCCGCGTTCAAAAAATACCTTTGCCAAAGAGCCTGCCGCTCCACGAAGGTCAACTATCCACAGCCCGCATTCCGCACTCCGCATTACTTGAGCTCCGCCGCCTTCTTCTCATCCGCCGTCGCGAGATCGTCTTTTTTCAACTCGCGATAGATCATCGCCCGGGCCTTGTAGCCACTGGCACGTTTCGGATCGAGCTCGATTACCCGCGTGAAATCCGCGAGTGCCTGATCACGACGGCTGATCGACGCGTATGCAATGCCGCGGTTCAGATAACCGTCGGCCTGATACGCCGAGCTACCGGACATCATCGGGATGTACTTGTCGTAATCCGCGATCGCTTTGAGATGTTCGCGGGTCTCGCGATACATGACCGCCCGGTGGTAATAATTCTCCGGTTCCGCAGGATCGATCTCTATCGCTTTCGAGAAATCGACGATCGCTTCGTTAAAGCGCGAGATCGCGCCATACAGGTTCCCGCGACCCGAGTAGGCCGGGGCAAACCGAGGGTTCAGTTTCAGGACCGACGCGTAGTCGGCGAGCGCGAGGTCATATTTTTTCAGATCGGTGTACGCATTCCCGCGATTGGCGACAAACCGCGGATCGTTCGGCATAAGCCCAAACGCCTTGGTGTAATCGGCCACGGCAAGATCGGCACGCCCCAGCTTCCGGTTCGAGATACCACGATTGTTATACCCATCGGCAAGATACTCCGCCTTCAGCCCGGGAATACCGACATACATGCTAAAGCTCTCGACCGCCTCTTTGTGATTGCCGCGCCGCTGAAACACGAGCGCCATGTTGTAGTAGTTCTCCGGATTCTTCGGATCCGCTTCCAACGCCTTCGCCGCCGCCTTGAGCTGGCATTTGTAGTTCCGCTCCGGACAGCCGAGGAAAGTTTGTGAGTAAGTCGACGACGCGCCGAGTACGAGAACGACTGTGACGAGGATTGTCAGTTTGTTCATGAGGTGATTCTCAAGGTTTCGGTGGAGATTATAGCAAGTCTAGGTTTACAGCCCATACTGGAGCAAAAGGTTCAGGTACTGACAGGTCACATAAAGTCCTGTGATAGACTCGTGGCCATGAAAATCGAAAGGACTGCAGGATATATCTTACGGCACTTCGTTGCGTTCGCTTTTGTCGGCCTTCTGTACGCAACTACCCTGGGCGCCCAGACCACTATTCGTTGGCAGGGCGAAGGCGATCAGTTCGATTCCCGGTTTGAGAATGGGATGGAAGTGAAGATGATCGATGCTCCCGGCCTGAGGGTTACTGCGACGCTAATCGAACGAAAGAGGTGGATACCCCACGCCTTCATTACGATCGAAAACACCGGCGATAGTCGCGTTCTTGTCGATCCCGCGTCGTGGATACTGACCAACGAGTCAGCAAAAGTCCTCAAATCCAAAGAGCCCGACAAACTCGCAGAGTCGCTGGATTCGCGCGGGCGATGGTCCGCCGCGTTGAGTGCGCTCGGAGGCGCAATGGCTACGAAGCAATCCACCGCTACGATCCGCAGCTCAGACGGAACAACTTCAACCGCGACCATAACCGAACCCGACGAAGCCGCTCGGGCGCGCGGTGAAGCAACAGGGCGCCGAACACAAGACACACTCGCGTCAGCGGCCATCTACGTCCGAGAATCCAGCTTGAGAGTAAATACCGTTATGCCCGCACATTACGTCTACGGCATCGTTTGGTTCGAAGACAAAGGTTACAAGGATGTCATTCTCAAGATGCAAATTGGCGACACTATATATGAGTTCCCTTTCACGAAAAAGAAGAAGTGATTTTGATGCACCTATCATAACTTCCTGAGGCAGAAAAAGTTTGCTTGCTTTTAGCTGTCAGTCTCGGCTATAAAGGTCGGAACAATCTACGTGGAGCGCAGGTCCCCACCACTTGCGATTGAAGTTCTCAATCCCAAACCGTGAAGGCTTCCGCTCGAGAAGAGCGGTGGCTTTTTTGTTTCCACGCTTCAGATCAATATGCGCATACTATTAGCAGGTCCGGGTACGGGTAAAACCACCAACATCAAGAGAATAATCGACGAAGAGTTTAGCAATGCAACACGAATTCTAGTTCTTTCTTTCACAAATTTTACGGTCAACGACCTTCGCGATAAATTTGCTGACCGAGAGAAATACTCGAACGTTGAATGCCTTACGCTGCACAAGCTAGCGATGAAGCTAAACCATCTCACGAACTATCACATTCTGGCTGACGAAGAAGAGACAATCCTTCGCTACATGGCGACAAAGTATGAGATGGAAGTCCGAGATTTGTTCGACCTACTCAAATGCATAACATTCAGCGAAATGATTGCTAGTTGCTTAGCGTTCATCAAGGCGAATCCCGATTACGTAAAGGACAAATTTGAAGCTGCGGACCTCTTATTGGTCGACGAATTTCAGGACTTTGATCCTAATGAACAAGAGCTTGTGCACGAGCTTGTCAAATTGTGCGGAGAGACAATTATCTTAG
>JBDTWZ010000232.1:0-3929 GCA_040006435.1 Acidobacteriota bacterium | reverse complement strand
CACGAAATCACACTAATTTCCCAGGCTGTTTCAAACATACAAATCACACGAAGAAATACGAAAGACCATGAACGGCAGTTCGGACTTCGAACCGACCACCAATCAGTTGTTCGGACTGTCTTGATCTGCGGCTAGAAACGCTTTTTGTCGGCTACCGAGAATTCGTCGGAATCCTTATACCTTGGCATCGCCGCCAAATTCGCGAGCTTAACGCCAATCGCCAAACCGAGCTCAGCTTCCTGAATCATCGCCGATATGTCCCACCATTCTTTGTACTCGTCCGACGGCTGATGATAATACTTCGCCGTGTACTGCTTAAAGAAAGCTTCGGACTCACCCTTCAGAGGCGTCACAAAATCGTCTCCGTGGCGGAGCGAGATGGATGGAACACCAACCTTCGCAAACGGGAAATGATCGGATCGGAAAAAGAAGCCTTGCTCGGGACGCATGTCGCCCTCAACTCTAAGATTACGTTCCTTTGCGGCACTGTCGATCACAACTTCGATCGACGAACGTTCAGCACCGAGCGCCGAAAAGTCCGACGTCTTACCAAAGAAGTTCACACCATCGATGTTTACGTTCGCGGCAGTTTTCGCTAGCGGAATGAGTGGGTTCAGAGAATAGTATTCAGCTCCGAGCAAACCTTGCTCTTCGGCTGTCGGAAAAAGAAAAAGGATCGAGCGTTTCGGCCGCTCTCGTTTGGGCATCTTCCCGAAAACGTCTGCGATCCCGAGGATCGCCGCAACACCCGACGCATTGTCGTAAGCTCCGTTATAGATCTTGTCGCCGCGAGCGTCGGGCTCGCCGATACCGAGATGATCCCAATGACCCGTGTAGACGACATACTCGTTCTTCAATTTCCGGTCGCTTCCCGTGATGACACCGACAACATTCGGCGAGTCGAAGGTTTTCATCTCACTTTTCAGATCCAGTTTGACCTTCAACCCGGTGCTCACCGGCTTAAACCCGCGTCGCCGAGCCTGTGCTCGCAGATCGTCGAGATCAAGGTTCCCGCTTTTGAGTATCGTCTTTGCCGTGTCATTCGTGACCCATGATTTCAGATCGAGATGTGGTGTGGCTTCGCCGGTGCTGCGGAGTATTTCATATCTCCAGTTCCCGTTAGACGTGCGCACAACATTCCAGCCGTAACCTGCCGACTCGTCGGTATGAATAAGGATCACACCGGCCGCACCGCGACGCGCGGCTTCTTCAAATTTATATGTCCATCGGCCGTAGTAGGTGAGCGCTTTGTCGCCGAAAAGGTTGGGCTCGGATGTAGTCGCGGGCGGATCGTTGACCATGATCATCAGCACCTTGCCGCGATACTGATCGGGGTTCCCGCCGTAATCATTCCAGTTGTAAAGCGGCGCGTCGATCCCGTATCCGACAAAGACGAGCTCCGCGTCGATCGACACGTCACCCTTCTGCGCGCTCGTCGTCGCGACAAAGTCGTCGCCGAATTTGAACGATTCGCTGCCGACATTCAGACGCGTGTTCGGATCCGCCTTGACGCCGACCATCTTTACGTTCTGGAAATAACTTCGGCCATTTCCCGGTTTTACCCCGGCGCCTTTCATTTCATCGGCGATGTACTGGGCCGCGCGTGTACCGCCTTCGGTACCCGGCCCGCGCCCTTCGAAATCGTCCGCTGAAAGGCGAATGACCCGCTCGCGCATCTTCGTGGCATTGAAACGGTCTGTGTAATTCTGGCCGAACGCGAGGGGGAAAGAGACGATAATAAAAAACAGTGAGATAAAAGATTTTTTCATAACTTAAAGTTTTCTGTTACAGGTCGGTGTGCAGACCCCTTAGGTTCTACGTCAGGAGCCTTAAGCCAATACCTGAAGTGGTAAATCACCCTTTTATGAGGGCCATCGCTTCGGCCCGAGTACGCGGATCTTTTCTGAAGCCGCCGAGAACCGCGGAAGTCACCGTGATCGCCCCCGGCTTCTTTACTCCGCGGAGCGTCATGCATGTATGTTCGGCTTCGATCACGACCATCACGCCGATCGGCTGAAGATGTTGAAAAAGCGTTTGCGCAATTTCCTGTGTCAGACGTTCCTGGACCTGCAGCCGCCGTGCAAAGATCTCCGCAATTCGCGCGAGTTTTGAGAGACCAATAATGCGTCCGTTCTTCGGGATGTATGCAATGTGACATTGGCCGACAAACGGTGCGAGGTGGTGCTCACATACCGACGCGATGGAGATGTTCTTCACCAAAACCATCTCGTCGTGCGAATCGCCCGGCAGAGGCTCTATGTGGTCTTTCGGATCGATCCACATCCCCTCGGTCAGCTCGGCATAAAAGTCGGCCACGCGTTCCGGTGTTTTCAGTAGTCCCTCGCGGGTCACGTCCTCGCCCATTCCTTCGAGCATCATCCGGACGCCCGCGGCTATTTTGTCGCGATCAATCGCTTTGTTTTGTTCAGTCCCCATAAGATCCGATCAGTTATTCGCCGATTTCGATTTGGTTAAGTTGAACTCCGTGAGCGCCGCGTCCCGAATGATCCGGAAGGCGACGCCTTTTTCGAGCGCGATCTTTCGCACCTGTTCGTACTCGGGCATCGCGTTTACCACCCTTCCATTTAGCTTCCCTATCTTTACGTCGATCTCGCCAAAGGCAGTTGTGACACGAACGACCTCGCGCTCAAGACATTCTCGTTCGACAGTCCCGACGCGTACGCCGAGAGTCGTCGTCTCCGCATAGATCAATTCGGTCAGTACGGTTCGGTGTTCGCTTTCGCATAACACGGAAAGCATAACGGCCGGCCTGTTCTTTTTCATCTGGATCGGTGTGAACCAACAATCTAGTGCTCCGAGTTCGAATGTTCGCTCCATGACGAACCCAAGGACCTGAGGCGAGAGATCGTCGATGTTCGTCTCAAGCAAGATCAGTTGATCTGAGTTTTTGTCGGTCTTCGCCGTATTTATTTCCGCGATGATCAGACGCAGTGCGTTGGGAAAATTATCATAGTCGCGAGTTCCCGCCCCGTAGCCGACCCGGTCGATCGTGAGATCCGCGGTGCTTCCGAATTCTTCGCACAACGTCGTAATTATTGCGACGCCGGTCGGGGTCGCGAGTTCGCCTTCGATTTCCGTCGAATAAAACGGAATTCCCTGCAGGAGTTCAGTCACGTCCGGTGGCGGAACCGGAAACTTTCCGTGTGCGATGTCGACGAAGCCGCTCCCAACATGTATTTTCGAACACACGAACCGGTCGATTCCCAGCAACTCAAAACCAATACACGCTCCGACGATGTCAATGATCGCGTCCATCGCGCCTACTTCGTGAAAATGAACCTCGCCTATAGCAACGCCATGAACTTTGGCCTCGGCTTCGGCGAGACGTCGGAAAATCGATTTTGATCTTTGCTTGGCCGTTTCAGAAACACCGGACGCGTCAATTATTGTCTCGACATCGCGAAGATGTCGGTGAAGCCGCTCCTCGGGCACCTGAACGTCCGCGTGAACTGCGGATATGCCTGATCGCATCACATTTGTGAAGACAATTTCGAAGCCGACGGGCGCAACGGTTCGGAGTTGCCGGACGAGCTCATCGCGGTCAACCCCCAGCTCGGCAAGCCCCCCCAGGATCATGTTGCCGCTTACGCCGGCAAAGCAATCGAAATAAAGCATTCGCATGAAATTGAAAGTATAGCCCAGCAACAGGCAGAAACACGACCGGTAGGAAGTGTGTCAAAGCAAGTTCCGAGTTCAAGGTTCCAGGTTCAAGGGTCAACGTTGCCTCTCGTCCCAACTTTGAACTTTGAACCCGGAACATTGAACCGACAACGGCACATTCGCTGCCGCTCGTGTTTCCGACTGCGTTCTCGTATAATCCCTCCTTTGCTTAAAGAGATGACACTCACTGATCTACACGAGGTTTTACGGGAACGGATCCGATCGACGGCTCGCGGAGCTTTCGAGAT
>JBDTWZ010000231.1:0-3984 GCA_040006435.1 Acidobacteriota bacterium | reverse complement strand
GGTCGACATGGTCGTCGACCGCCGCCAACTGCGTGACACGATCATTCGATCGCTGAATTTCATGATGAATTAGGGAGCTTCGGCAAGCGCCTGACTCGCCGCCGTGTCGGAATCGCCTGCGGTAGCAGGCGGTTGAATTGTATGCCCTCAAATGGGATTGCAGGGTCGACCAGCGATCTTAAACCACCCGCTACCGCGAGATGGTTCGTACTTGTTGCTATGCTTAACAAAATTCTTCTCGAACTCTACGAACGCGACCTGACCAGACTCAAGACTGAGATCGAACAGTTTGCGGACGAAGCCGATCTTTGGAAAACAAGCGGAGGAATTACGAACTCCGCGGGGAATCTGTGTTTGCATCTGACGGGAAATCTTCAGCACTTCATCGGTGCTGTGCTCGGCAATAGCGGTTACGTTCGCGATCGCGATGCCGAATTCTCAACGGCGGGGACTTCGAAGTCGGACCTCCTGGCTGAGATCGACTCGACGGCAGAGACTCTAAAAGTCACTCTTGCGAAGCTGACTGACGATGACTTTACAAAGACGTATCCGATCGAGGTGTTCGGGCAGCCGATGACGACGGGTTATTTCCTGACACATCTTGCAACACACTTCAACTATCATCTCGGTCAGATCAACTATCACCGGCGCCTGCTGACCTAGAATCCGTACACAATTGCGTTGCAATGCATGCCGGCGCCGACGGACGCCATAACGACTACGTCGCCGTCTCGAATTTCGAAACCTTCCAATTTACGTTTTCGGATCAGGTCGAGCATCGTCGGGATCGTCGCAACGGAAGTGTTTCCCAAAAAATCGATCGTTGTCGGGATCTTGCCCGCAAAACTTTCCGGAGGAACGTCGCAGAGCGTCGCGAGGTTTGCAGCAACCGCGTCCAACATCTTCGCGTTCGCCTGGTGAAAAAGAAATAGATCGATGTCGGTGACACTCATCTTCGCTTTTTCAAGGGCGCTCTTTATAACCGCGGGCACCCACTCGGTCGCATATTTATAAACCGCTCGGCCGTTCATATGGAAGTAGCAGCTGCCTTCGACGCCCGGCTTGTTCGATGGCCCGAGATAGATAATCCGGACGTCTTCCATCGCATGTGAAAAGGTCGAATACGCGATCAAGCCCTTTGCGTCATCGTGCGATCGGGAAATAACACAGGCTCCGCATCCGTCGGCGAGGATCATCGAATCTGGATCGTGCGGATCGAGCAGACGAGACGCGACCTCTAGCCCCGTCACCAAGACATGTTCTGCTCCGTCACACTGAATCACGTGGTGAGCTTGAATGATCGCTTGCAGCCACCCCGGACAGCCGAACAGAATGTCGTATGCAAAGCAGTCGTGATTGGTAGAGTGAAGCTCATGTTTTAGTTCCGCGGCGAGATTCGGTACGGTATGGAACGCACCCGTATCCGGCACCATGTTGCCGGCGTTGTGGGCGACGATTATGCCTGAAAGATCGTTGACGTCCAGTCCCGCATCCTCGACCGCGAGACGCGCCGCGTCCGTCATTAACTGGATCGAATCCTGTTCAAACGGTATATAACGACGTTCGCGGATCCCGGTGATCGCTTCGAGCTTGGCAACGATCTCCGCCCCGCTTTTGTCCATGCGGTTTCCACCGCGATCGTAAAATTCGTTCGCTTCGAAGTGGGAGTTGGGCACGAGCAGCCCGGGTATCAAGCATCCGGTTCCGGTGATAACTGATCTGGTCTCGGTCATTTCGTGTTTTCAGACTTTAACCCCAATCGGCGGAAAATCCAATAGCGCGTTTGCTAACATGGTGCTGCTTCCTGAAAAATACGTTGAGTGAATTTCGGGGAAACAGAAACCTATCTTCTATCGCTCGGCAACGAAGTGTCGGCGATGAAGCTCGGTTTGGAAAACATCCGAAAGCTGCTTGCGGCGCTCGGAGATCCGCAGAAAAAGTATCTGAAAGTTCAGGTCGCGGGCACGAACGGTAAGGGATCGGCGTGCGCATTCTTGAATTCGATTTGTTTGCAGGCCGGGATAAAAACCGGAATGTACACGTCACCCCATCTCGTATCCATCACGGAGCGGATACAAATAGAAGGAACGAACATCAGCAACGACGATTTTGCGAGGATCGCGACCCGAGTTCGAGAAGTCGCGGAATGTCTGGTTGCCGACGGTGAAATCGAGAATGTCCCGACGTTCTTCGAACAAGTCACGGCGATCGCTTTACTGGCGTTCGCTGATGCAAAAGTGGGCCTTGCAATCCTTGAGACGGGACTCGGCGGTCGCCTCGATGCCACCACCGCCGCAAATGCTGAGATCGCCGCGATCACACGAATCGACTACGACCACCAGCAATATCTCGGTGAAACGATTCAGGAAATCGCTGCGGAGAAAGCGGCGATCATTCGTCACGGGTTGCGTGTTGTTTTGGGCGAGCAGAAACCCGAAGTGATGGAGGTGATTCGGGAACGCTGTCGAAAGGTTGGTGTCCAACCGCGGGTCGCGGATGAAGCGATAGCGACACAAAGCAGAAACCCGATCGGTATGGAGGGTGTCGCTCCAGGGATCGCAGAGACACCCTCCATACCGGTCGGGCTACTGCCTGTTCGCTTCACGACCTCGAAAGCGGACTATTCCGAAATAAGACTCGGTTTGCTCGGACATCATCAGATCGAGAATGCGAAAGTTGCGATACTGCTTGCGGAATTTCTTCAGGATAACTTCAGGATAACAAGCGACCACATCGTTTCAGGTCTTGAAACTGCTCGCCATCCCGGCCGTATGGAATGGATTGCGCCGTATTTACTTGACGGTGCTCATAACGTCGGCGGTGCGCGCGCATTGAGGGCGTATTTGGACGAGTTCGTTCAGAAACCGGTCACGATGATCTACGGATCGATAGATGACAAGGACGTTAAAGAGATCGCTTCGGTACTTTTTCCGCGAGCTGAACGACTGATCCTCACCACTCCGGATAATTCAAGAGCCATGAGGGCGGAAGACATTTTGTTGTTCGTCCCCGAGGGTTTCGATCAAGGCCGGGTCTTTGTCACTCCAAGCGCGAACGCAGCGATCGAAAAAGCGCGCGAGGTGTCGGGCAAACAGGACGCAATACTGGTGACAGGCTCGCTTTATCTGGTGGGCGAAGTTCACCGGATACTGACGGCTAAGCCTTCGGAGAAACTGAAAACTGATAACTGAAAAGTGAAAACGGAAGAAGATTCATGTGTTTTCAGTTTTTCCGGAGAAGCTGTAGTAAATTATTTCATATGCATAAACTAGTTTTGATCCGCCACGGCGAAAGCGAATGGAACAAGGAGAACCGTTTTACAGGTTGGAAAGATGTCGATCTTTCGGCGAAGGGAATAGAAGAGGCTCACGCGGCCGGAAAACTTCTGAAAGCGGAAGGCTTCACGTTTGACGAGGCCTACACGTCGGTTCTCAAGCGAGCGATACGCACGCTGTGGATCATCCTCGACGAAATGGACCTGATGTGGATCCCCGAAACGAAATCGTGGCTCCTCAACGAACGCCATTACGGTGCCCTGGAGGGATTAAATAAAGCGGAAACAGCCGCCGAGTACGGCGAGGAGCAGGTGCTGATATGGCGGAGGAGCTTCGATATCCCGCCGACAGCTCTCGAGGAAACAGATGAGCGATGGCTTGGAAAAGATCCAAGATACCGATCGATCGAAGCCGGAAAGTTTCCAAAGGCTGAATGTCTAAAAGATACGGTCGCCCGCGTCGTGCCGTATTTCGAGATGGAGATCATGCCTAAGATCAAGCAGGGGAAACGACTGGTAATCGCAGCCCACGGCAACTCGCTGCGAGCCCTTGTTAAATATCTCGATTCGATCTCCGACGCCGAAATCCTCAAGCACAACATTCCTACAGGCATCCCGCTCGTCTATGAACTGGGCAGCGATCTCAAACCGACCAAAAGCTATTACCTCGGCGACGAGGGCGCGATACGCAAAGCACAGGAAGCCGTCGC
>JBDTWZ010000230.1:0-4024 GCA_040006435.1 Acidobacteriota bacterium | reverse complement strand
AGGGGACGTAGCTCAGCTGGGAGAGCGCTGCAATGGCATTGCAGAGGTCATGGGTTCGATCCCCCTCGTCTCCACCAAATCAAAAAAACGACAGGCCTCCGCGGTCTGCCGTTTTTTTATTCAGTGTCGGACCAAAGCTTCCTAGTCGCCCGGCGACAAATTCATCTCATTTAACTGTTGAGGGGTGAGATTGAGCGCGTTCTGTCCTGCGTTGATCGATACCGGCGAGCTCCAAATCGCAAACCCCCGACCCGACTTGGTTACGCCAAACAAGTAATAGTTATTCGGCTCGATCCCGCCAAGCTCAGCTTTTCCTGAAGCATCGGTCGTCCCTGCATATTTAATATGGTCCTTGATCGCACGCAGCGCATTTCTGTTGAATGCGTCGAATCTGCCCGGATACAATACCGAGAGCCCGAGGCTGTTCGTCAGTGTCTGTCCTTCGATCGGCTCGAGCCCGGCTTCGGACAGGATCATTTCGAGATCCTTATCCAGCAAGTAAAACCTTTCATTTTTTACCGGCTGAGGTGCTCCGGTTCGGTTGGCGATCTTGGCGTCGATCGTGACGCTGCCCTTCGCCGGTGGCGCGGAAACACTGGTCTGCGATCCGGGGACTGTAATGGTTTGTGTTTCGGTTGGCGGCGGCAGACTTTCCGTACTCGACGACGGGATGTCGGTGCTGCTGCGCTCGACGGTTGTCGCCGGTCGTCTCGTCGATACATTTACCGAAAGATTCGAGTTAGCGTCCTCGCTGTTTCGGCTAATGAAGACGAAGAAGACGATAAGCAGAAGAGCTCCGATTATTCCCAGCGGAATGAAAATCCAATTTGGCGTACCCTCGCTCCGACGCACTGTAGCGACAACCGGCGTGCGCTCGATAATCGGCGTCTTAGCCGGTAAGGGACGGCCGCAGTTTGGACACGCTACGGCGGCAGCCGAAATCTCGTGTCCGCATTCAGGACAGTGAACCAACGACATATTGTGAATTCCTCCTAAATCTTCCAACTACAAGCGGCAATAGCATTTGCCGTGCCACCGCGTTTCACGGTTTTCCGGACGATTAGTGCCAATTTTTAGCTGGTAAAAGTTCGGTCGGACGGGAGAAGAGACGGGGAGGCAGGGAGACAAGAGACAAGAGAGTACTGTCTCCTGTCTCCTGTCTCTTGTCTCCCGTCTCCTGTCTCCCGTCTCCCCTTCTCCTTCAAGCCGGTCCCATGAATCCGAGATTCGTACTGGGGAAGTTTCCGCTGTTCGTAAACACGGCAGGAAGATCTGCGTCGGGTAAACCGAACCACCGTGCAAGGGTCGCTGCGTACTGTTCGATGGATGTAGTCGGTATCCAACGCCCACGCGAGCCTATGCCGGTGTCCGTATCGTCCGGTCCGTCGAGCACCAATGCGGGGTACGGCGTTCCGTTCGAGGCGTTGATGCCGTAAAAGTCCGACGCCGTCACGCTGCCGCCGACGATAAATTGATGGTTCCCCCAAGCGTGGTCCGAGCCGACGCTGACACCGGCGCCTGCCGGATTCATCGTCCGCCCAAAATCCGAGATCGTAAATTGCGTAACTTTATCTGCCAATCCCTGAACGACCATCTCGTCGTAAAAGCACCGCATCGCCTGGCTCGTTTGAGAGATCAACATGTTATGAGTACTGACCTGTTGACGGTGTGTGTCGAAGCCGCCGATTTGAACAAAAAAGATCTGCCGTCTGACGTTCAGATCGGAGCGCTTTTTTATCAATCGTGCGACTTGCTTGAGCTGATTTCCTATCCCGGTCGGCGGGAACTGGACGGTGATCTCCTGATATGACTGTAGAGAATTATTTACCGTGATGGTGGTTGTCTCCTCAATTCCATGTCAACGGAGGAGGAACGTCTCGCGTGACCTACTCCGTTCTCGACTACTTGTTCGACGGCGGAATAAGAGGGGCCACGAATTTTGTATCGGGGATTGCAGAAAAATAATTTAGATGGAGCAGTTGAGCATTCGAGGCGGGTTTTTCGGTGCCGCTTCTTGTTGCTTAACCCGCTTAGAAATTGTTTGATTAAGAGATGACAGCGAGACTGGAGCATCCCGACGGACAGGTCTTCATCGGTGATCCGTTGGAAGGGCGACGCAAGGTCGATGTCCGGTTACGCGATCCCGCAACGTTCTCTCCGTCTGTGGGGTGTGAGACCGGCTATCCAATCGAACTAATAAGTTTGATCCTCGAAATAAAGGGGCCCGCATGGCTCTGCGACGAGATCGCGAGGGACGAAGACCCCGACTATGTTCTAAAACACCTCGAGAACGAGATGCGGGCCTATTTTGGATTTGAAGATCTCGTCGGGAAGAGGATCCTGGATTTCGGATGCGGGAGCGGGGCCTCGACGATTTGCCTGGCACGGTTATTTCCCGAAAGCGAGATCATCGGCGTGGAACTCGAAGGCGATCTGTTGAGAGTCGCCCTCGGACGCCTCGGATATTACGGCTTTGGGAATGTTCGTCTTTTGCAGTCGCCGTCGGGTACCGAGCTTCCGGAAAACCTGGGATGTTTCGATCTGATCGTTCTGAGCGCGGTGTACGAACATCTGTTACCCCGAGAACGCTCTGCAGTCTTGCCACACCTATGGTCGCTCTTGAACGAAGACGGGATACTTTTTCTCGATCAAACTCCGTATCGCTATTTTCCGCTCGAACTCCATACGACAGGGTTGCCGCTAATCAACTATCTGCCCGACGCCCTCACCTTGAAGGCGGCCCGAAGGTTTTCTCGCCGTGTAGATAAGAACGATAAATGGGAATCGCTTCTGCGTGCCGGGATCCGCGGTGCGACGATCGGCGAGATCAGGGGACACTTGAGCGATGACGGGCAAGCGGCTACTTTGCTTTCCCCGACAATGACGGGTATGCATGACCTGGTCGACCTCTGGTACGCGACTACGAATCCTAAGAATCTTGCGCGGTTGAAACGTACCGCGCGGCTCGTTTTGAAAGCGATCAACTCGGTCACCGGGGTCGCCCTCGTACCCGAGCTAACACTTGCCTTCCGAAAGCAGCGGCGACGGCACAATTGAATGCGTAACCGTCGACCTTTGAGAATGCTGTTTGATTGAAACTTAAATGGAGCCGCCCATCGGAGTCGAACCGACGACCTTTCGATTACGAATCGAATGCTCTACCAACTGAGCTAGGGCGGCCTCTGAGGTGTGGCCGAACTTCAGAATATACGTGGCGGCGCTGCGTTGTGTCAAGACACTCGGAGCACAGAAAGTTTCTGTTTAATTGTTTCAAGTTCTTAGTTCGGGTCAGCACATGACGAGATGGGTTCAACTAGAAACCAGAAAGTTACTTCTTCACATAGTAACCCTGTCTCGACCGCACCTTATTATTCGCGGGGATTTGGAGCACGACCGAAAGTTTCACAAACTTGTTCGCCGGAAAATCAGATTCGGAGTAATACTGCACCAGATACTGAGCCCGCAGCTCGTTTGCGAGCTGCTTGAAGATGCGGTTTAGCATCGATTCGTTCCTGCGCATGTTCGAAGAATTTTGCAAAGAATCTTTCGTGTTTGTCGGCGCAAAGTTCGGCAAAAAGAATGTGCCCCCTGTTTCGTTAGCGAATTTTTCCATTCCCGTCTGAGCCCGCATGCTGATCTTATTCAACTTGAACGACGCTCCGGCCGGATTAATGACGTAAAAAACCGTATCAGCATCCTGAAGATCGCGGGCGATCTTGCCCTGAGCATTACGGTGGGCGCTGTCGGTCGTAGCGGCAAGTTGATTTCTTTTCTCGGTCGTCAGTCGGTTTACATCGACATCTCGATATGTCGCCTTCTCTTGATCTCGGACAAGATCGCTCCAGTTATCTTCACCATCGGTCAAAGCAACGATGACACGCCGGCTTTTTAGTGGAGCGTGTTTGCGTAGATATGACGCCGCAGCCGAGACGGTGTCGTAGAAGGCCGTAAATTTTCCCGACGGAACCACGCTCTTAAGTCGTTCGGCCGCGGCCGATGCATTCTCGCTCTGCAATAACGCCTG
>JBDTWZ010000229.1:0-4087 GCA_040006435.1 Acidobacteriota bacterium | reverse complement strand
AACGCCAGCCTGTCACGTTGGAGGTCGCGGGTTCGAGTCCCGTCGGCTCCGCCACATCTTTTCCTGAACCGGAGCGCCACTGCCCCGGTTCACATGCAAAAACTAATTCCACTTCTGACGCCGTGATATACCTGCTTCGTGTTGCGTAAATCTCGCCCGACACAAATTTAAGAACCTGCATGGGGGTTCACTCCGCCGCCGATATCATGGAGCCGAACGGAATTATTCACGTAATCGACACGGTCGTAACGCCGAAATAGATTTTCTACTTTAAGATTAAAAAAAGCCGCCAGCTCCTCGAGAGTGGCGGCTTTCCTTTTTATATGTCGAGTTTGGAAAAGGGTGATTGCTGAATCAACTCTTTCTCAATTCTGTCAAGACCTGCTTTGCGACCGCTTTGAGCGTATCGAAAACTCCCGTGCCGTCCATCGCGACTGCTTCGAAATACGGTTCGCCTTTGCGTTGTAGCTCGCCGACCAGGTCCTGAGTTGGGGTTACGTTCGGAAGATCGCGCTTGTTCAACTGCAGCACATAGGGAATGTTCGAAAGCTCGTAGCCCTGCGTCAGTAGATTCTCTTCGAGGTTGTAGAGCGACTCGATGTTGGCGTCCATACGCTCTTCCTGGCTGTCGGCGACGAACACGACTCCATCGACACCCTTCAAAATTAACTTTCGCGATGCGTCGTAATAGACTTGACCCGGCACCGTGTAAAGGTGAAAACGCGTCTTGAATCCGCGAACCGTGCCCAGCTCGAGCGGCATGAAATCGAAAAATAGTGTGCGGTCAGTTTCTGTCGCAAGGCTGATCAGCTTGCCTTTCGCCTGAGGCGAGGTCGAATCGTAGATGTACTGCAGGTTGGTCGTCTTGCCGCACAAACCGGGACCGTAGTAAACGATCTTGCAGTTGATCTCACGTGATGCGTAATTGATAAAGGTCATAACTATTTTGGATTTCGGATTTCGGATTACTCGGATCTAGTCGTGGCAGTACATCTGATCGAAAATCCAACATCTAAATCTAAGACTAACTAAACAGGCTGTCGATGTCCTCATCCGTGATCTCCGAGAACGCCGGGTTGTTATTCATCGTGAACACCGATTCGCGGATCGCGTCATCGAGAATTGCGGCGACTTCGAAACTCGCGCGCTTTGCGCGGATCTTAACCAATCCAACCGTCGAACGTTTGTCGAACACCACTACAAGCAGGCTTCGGCCTATGACACTGATAAAAATACTCTCCCGCTCGCCTTCGTGAACTACCGCGGGGAACGCCTCCTCGCCGATGAGATTTGCCATACTGCTCGTCGCCGCGACGTTTCCGGCAGCGAGCGACGAAAAGCTCGTCGTATCCATGTCGCCGATGTCACCGTGAAAAGCTATCGTTTGGCCGTCGCGGTCGACCAAAAAGACTACTCGAGCGGCACACTCGACGCAGAGCCTGGCAAGGACGGTTTTCATCCGCGTAAACTGCTGTTCGTGAATAATAAAAGGCGATTGTGCCATTTGATAATATCTCGCAGTTGAAAAGATTAGCTCGGTGTGGTGTCGGCGATTGAATTCGGTAAACGGGTAAGGCGGGTTTGCGACAAACCGCACTATCCAATCTAGCATACGTAACGAAAGCCCTTCAAGTCTTTTTTTACCGAAGGCCGCGGGGTAAATTCCAATACGAAAACGAGTTGCACCCAGAGCGAAATTTAGCTAGATTCCGAGATGCAAATGCAGAAAGTGGAAACAAACGGACTCGATCTGGTTGCGATCGGCGGGGGCACCGGCCTGTCGACCCTGCTTTCAGGCCTGAAAAAATATGTCGGCCTCCAAGCTGACGGCCAATCTGTAAAACGACTGTCAGCGATCGTCGCCGTCTCGGATGATGGCGGTAGCTCCGGCCGACTACGTGATGAACTGCAGATGCCGCCACCTGGCGATATTCGCAATTGCATGGTCGCGCTTTCCGAGGACTCGCATCTGCTGGCCAGGCTTTTCCAGCACCGGTTTTCGGGCGACGGTGATCTGTCGGGACACAACTTTGGCAATCTATTTCTCGCCGCTCTGTCCGAAGTGACGGGTGATTTCGCTGAAGCCGTCCGACTGTCATCAGAGATCCTCGCGAGCAAGGGCCATATTTTTCCGGCGACCGTCTCAGATGTAAGGATCGCCGCCCGTCTTGCGGATGGTTCGGTCGTTCAGGGTGAAACCAATATTTCGAAGACCGGCGGAAGGATCGTGCGTCTATATCTCGAACCCGAGAACTGCAAGCCGCATCCGGACGCGATCGCGGCTATTAATAACGCGGATCTCGTCACCGTTGGGCCCGGCTCGCTTTACACCAGCCTTCTCCCGCCGTTGCTCGTAAGCGGTGTGGTTAATGCCCTGACGGCATCATCTGCTACGAAAGTATTTGTCTGTAATCTCATGACCCAGCCCGGTGAGACTGACGGGTTGACGGCCCGGCGGCATTTGGAGATCGTTCGCGAATACGCTCCCGGATTAGACTTCGATTACGTCATCGTGAACAACCGCCCGATCTCGGAGCTTCAGGCGCGTCTTTATACACGCGACGGGGCTGAGCAGATCGGTGTGCATGGCTCGATCGATTCGGAATCGATAGAGGGAGCGAAGGTCATCTCGACAAACCTGCTCGATGAAAGTGAGTTAGTAAGACACGATCCGGACAGGCTGGCTCGATGCGTGTTGGAATTGAATAGTTGATGTCTGACTGAGCACCAAGGGTTCGGCGTCAGTTTTGCCTGTCGATTCAAAAAGCTTATCATTGCGATTGGCATTTGTTGTCGCTATTTCCGTTTATGGCAGATGTTCAGGAAGAGCATAAAATGCTCGATGTTTTGATACTCGCTGCGGGTCTCGGCACCCGTATGCGCTCGGATCTCGCCAAAGTCCTACACCGCCTCGACGGACGTCCACTCATCAATCACGTTTCCGGAACCGCCTCGGCCCTCGCGCCGGAAAAGATCTACGTCGTGATAGGCCATCAAGGTGACGATGTGAAATCGGCTGTATTGAGTGAGTTCGATTCCGACCACTCTGTTTTTGTCGAACAGAAACGGCAGCTCGGGACGGGCGATGCGGTAAACGCCGCCCGCGATCTGCTTGCGAACCGCGACTCGACGCTGCTTGTTCTTTCCGGCGACGTTCCGCTGATCCGGCCGGAAACCCTTGCTGGACTGGTACAGCATCATCACGGCCACCGCGGCAAAGGCGCGGCGTGCACGATACTCACCGTCAGACTAAAAGATCCGACCGGATACGGACGCATCGTCCGAGATACCGAAGGATTGTTTGAAAGGATAATTGAGCAAAAGGACGCGGACGAGAACGAGCGTCAGATCACTGAGATCAACGCAGGCATCTATGCATTCGACACGACCAAGCTGTTCGCCGCGTTAGAGAAGGTTCAAAATCATAACTCTCAAGGCGAATACTATCTAACAGACGTTCCCGCGTTGCTGCGAGCAGACGGCGAAGATGTCACGATCTTCCAACACGGCGACGCGTACGAAGTCGAAGGGGTAAACAATCGGGCCCAACTCGCCGATCTCGAGCGTCTGCTGAATCGCCGGACAATCTCACGCCTGATGCTGGACCATGGAGTGACGTTCATCGATCCGAAGAGCGCATATGTCAGTGAACAGACTCAGGTCGGGCGCGATACGGTCATCTATCCAAACGTAACGATCGAAGGCGCCACCGAGATCGGCGACGGCTGCACGATTCACTCCGGAACGCGTATCACAAATTCACGGATCGGGCATGGTGTCGAGATCCGCGACAATTGTCTGATACAGGATTCCGAGATAGGTAACAACTGTACTGTCGGGCCGATGGCTCACCTCCGCGGAAATGCGTTGATGCGGGCGGATTCGAAGGTCGGGAATTTTGTCGAACTAAAGAAAACCATTCTCGGTGCGGGATCCAAGGCGAGCCATCTAACTTATCTCGGCGATGCGACGATCGGCGAGAACACGAATATCGGCGCGGGGACCGTCACATGCAACTACGACGGCAAGAACAAGAACGAGACAAAGATCGGTAACAATGTGCGGATCGGGTCGGACACAATGCTCG
>JBDTWZ010000228.1:0-4087 GCA_040006435.1 Acidobacteriota bacterium | reverse complement strand
CTTATCGCTTACATAAAATCCTTTAAGTTTGATTATAAGTCAAGTTTGACGAAGAATATTTTTGCATGGCCGCAAACTCCACACCTGACAAACGAAAGCACAGATCGCACCAGCTGTATCTTGGCGTCGACGGCGGCGGGACCAAAACGCAGATCGCGTTGATGAATGAAGCTCGCGAAGTCATGTGCGAAGGGCACGCGGGGCCGTCCAATCCTCTCCGAGTCGGCGTCGAAACAGCCGTCACAAATATCGCGAAAGCGATCAACGAAGCTTGCGATCGCGACGGCGTATCGCGCGGCGACATTGCTTCCGTGACCCTGGGACTCGCCGGCGTTCGTCGGGCCGACCTAAAACGCAGCGTTCGTGAAAGCTTTATCAAACGACTGAGAATCAGAAAAGTAGAAGTAGTAACAGATGCCGAGATCGCGCTTTACGCGACGACCCAGGGTAAGCCCGGGCTGGTCGTCATCGCCGGGACCGGTTCGGTTTGTCTCGGAAAAAACGAGCATGGTGAAATGGCGATCTCGGGTGGCTGGGGACCGTTGGCTGGGGACGAAGGCGGCGGAGTCGGCATCGCGCAGCAAGCGTTGCACAACATCGCAAAGGCGTCGGACGGCCGCGGCGTGCCAACCATGCTCAGTCAGCGAGCGTCGGAATACTTTCGCGCGTCGGGCCCTGAGAATCTGATCGTCGCGATCTATTCGCCGCAGGTCGACAACAGCCGCATTGCCGGATTTGCGCGGCTCGTCGTCGAAACGGCGCAGGATGGAGACAAGATCGCGATCGAGATCCTCAAAGATGCAGGTTACGAACTTGGCCTCGCGGCATGTGCCGTAATCGAGAAGCTGAAACTGGATAATCGAAAGGTGCCGATCGGATGCGTCGGCAGTATCTTTAACGCCGGAGAACTGCTCACAAAATCGATGCTACAGAAAGTCCGTCAATGCGCGGCCAAAGCGTTTCTCACCGAACCGGCGATGCCGCCGGCTCACGCAGCGGCATTGATGGCGTATCAGTCGCATCGATGAACGATGAAGTGTGAAGTGTGAGGTGTGAACGGTGAAGTGTGAAGTGTGAATGAAGATACGTGCTCTTCATTCACCGTTCACACTTCACACTTCACCGTTCACACTTCACCGTTTTCCTCCCGCTTGCCTTTTTTTTCAAAGTATTCTCTTATACAGAAAGTGATTCCGATAACTGAAACCGATAACCCGAACACGTCGGAGATCGATATTGCTTCGACTCTTGACGCGGTTCGGATGATCAACGACGAGGACAAGCTGATCGCCGCGGCGGTCGAGAAAGTGCTGCCGCAAATCACTGTCGCGATCGACAAGATCATCGAACGGCTGCAGAATGGCGGCCGGCTTTTTTATATCGGTACCGGAACAAGCGGGCGGCTCGGCGTGCTCGACGCGTCAGAGATCCCGCCGACCTATGGCGTCTCGTACGATCTTGTTCAGGGCGTGATCGCCGGTGGCTATGCAGCCCTGCACAAAGCGACCGAGTCCAGCGAAGACAGCAAGCAACAAGGAGCGGAAGATCTTAAGGCACGGGGATTAACGCCTAAGGACGCGGTCGTTGGGATCGCGGCTTCGGGCCGCACTCCGTACACCATCGGTGCGGTGAAATACGCTCGTGAGCTCGGATGTTTCACGGCATGCATCGTCTGTAATCCGGATTCCAAAATTACTGAAACTGCAGAGGTCGCCATCGTGCCCGTTGTCGGCCCCGAAGCGATCACCGGCTCGACGCGGATGAAAGCAGGAACAGCGCAGAAGATGATCCTGAACATGATCTCGACCGTCGCGATGATCCGTCTCGGATACGTTTGCGGCAACCGAATGACGAACATGAAGGCGTCGAACGAAAAACTTCAGGAGCGTGCGGTAAGGATCTTGATGGAGGAATCCGGCATCGAAGAGGCAGAGGCCGCGGGATTGATGGAACAGGCCTGTGGCGATTTGCGGGTTGCACTGGTGATGCAAAAAGCAGGTGTTGGGTTCGATGATGCTCGGTTGGCGCTTGGGAATAGCGACTACGTTGTCGACAAAGCAATTGGGAGTTTTGAAGTCGTGGAAGACGACGCCCGAACCTAGTACCGCCGGTATGCACGAATACAAGTCAAAACATTCGCAGGTCCGGAAGGGCGGCCTGCCCCCGAAGAGGATTCCGGCATGTACACATCACGTATGAGCGGGGGCAAGCCCGCCTTCCGGACCTGCGAATGTTGATGTCGTCTGTGATTGATGCAGAAGTAATTAGCAAGGGCAATAAACCTTAGGTACGGCGCAAATAAGATGCAAACACTCGATCTCGTCATTATCTTCGGATACCTCATCGGAATCACCGTCTTCGGTATCTGGTACGCCGGAAAGCAGGAGACGACCGAGGATTATTTCGTCGGCGACCGTAGCGTGCCGTGGTGGGCGATCTCAATGTCGATCGTGGCGACCGAGACGAGTACGATCACGTTTATCTCGGTACCCGGTTTTGCATTCGCGAAGGGTGGTAATTTCCAATTCCTGCAACTCGTGCTCGGTTACATGGTCGGGCGGGTGGTGATATCGCTCGTGTTCATCCCGATGTATTTTCGCGGCGAGCTGCAGACGGTTTATCAACTGCTCGGTCAAAGATTTGGCGGACGGGTAAAGATGCTCGCATCGGGTCTGTTCGTCATCATGCGGAACATTGCGGACGGCATCAGGCTGCTGCTGACCGCGATCGTTCTCGCCGCGGTCTACACGGCATTCCAGCCGAACACCGATCCCACGATAGTGATCGTTGGCTCGATCGTGCTGCTCGGGCTGGTGATGATCATCTTCACATTTTACGGCGGAATGGAGGCCGTGATCTGGATCGAGGTCGTGCAGCTCGTGATCTACATTGCCGGAGCGGTCGCCGCGGCGGTCGTTCTGATCCAAAACATAGAGGGTGGATTCAGCGGAGCGGTTGCGATCGGACAACAGTTCGATAAGTTCGACGTCTTCGATTTCAGTTTTGATCTCGCAAAGACCTACACGTTCTGGGGCGGCCTGATCGGCGGGTGTTTCCTGACGATGTCGACGCACGGCACCGACCAGTTTCTCGTCCAGCGCTATCTTTGCACCAACAAGCCCAGGGCGGCCATCGCCGCGTTGATGAGCTCGGGAGCGGTTGTATTCGGACAATTTATCGGATTTCTTTTTATCGGCGTGTTGTTGTTTGCCTTCTACGAGCCATTTTCGATGGCGGGATATGAAACGGCGACCGGGGCTTTCCCATTTACCGGTGGCGATAAAGTGTTCCCCGATTTCATCACGCAGAAAATGCCGACCGGTTTGGCGGGCCTGGTGGTCGCGGCGATCTTTGCCGCCGCCCTCTCGTCGTCGCTGAATTCGATAGCCGCGACCGCCGTCAACGACATCTACAAGCCGTTCGCCAAGGATACGTCAGACCGCCACCTGATGCGGATCGCGGGAATTCTAACGGTCGTCGTCGGCATAGTGCAGATCGCGATCGCCGTTGGTTTAAAGGACGTCAACAGCTCGGCTCTCGGGCTTGCACTGGCTGTCGCATCGCTTATCAATGGCCCGATCCTCGGCGTGTTCCTGGTCGGTGCGTTCCTAAAGCGTGC
Source organism: Acidobacteriota bacterium (assembly GCA_040006435.1). Taxonomy (GTDB): domain Bacteria; phylum Acidobacteriota; class Blastocatellia; order Pyrinomonadales; family Pyrinomonadaceae; genus OLB17. Next base: position 468 of record JBDTWZ010000228.1, on the reverse strand, counting down.
GAAAGAGATCCACGCTCTTACAGGAATGACGGTCAGCATTTTGTTGATGACCTACATTCTTCTTTCATCCAATAAGTTCGTCGCCGGTCCAGTCATCGCGTGGCCGTGGTACGCGTTGATCGGCAGCATGACAACGCTCATCGTTGCTTATATCGCAAGTCTGATTATTCCAAGTAATGAAAATGAAATCTGATCCAAATCCTTTTCGTGTTCTTTCGTGTGGCTTGGTGGTTCCACATTTTCGACGCATAAGAACTGAAACCACGAAATCACACGAAACGACACTAAATAAGAAGCGCACCAAATTCTCGTACACTGCTTTGGTGGCGATCATCGCTGTGCTCGTCTGTCAGACCCCACTCTCCGCGTCTCCGCGTCACCACGTCACCGCGCCCGAATCATCACTCGCGGCTCCCCTCCTTACAAAGGAGGGGTGGCAGCCGCTTCGGCTGACGGGGTGGTTCTCTC
>JBDTWZ010000227.1:0-4177 GCA_040006435.1 Acidobacteriota bacterium | reverse complement strand
CACTTACCATCCAGCCTACTACCACCGGACATTTCGAACATACAAATACACGAAACACACGAAACGAAAGTCACGAGACCTACTTCACGAACCGCCTGTCTCTCGAAAAGCTAACTATAGTAAGATAACAAAAACTCGCGACGTATCCAGGTTGGAGAATTTACTGACTCATGAAAGTAATACTGAACACCATAGCCCTATTTCTCATAGCCATCTTTTTTATGTATCCAGAAATTCGGGCTCGGGCGAATGGAACGCAAGACGCAGAGGTCTATCCCGGCGCGACGCAGACCGTGGCCCCGAACATCAGCTTTGCGGTGTCAATGTCTAAGCCGTGGACTCATTTATTAGAAGTCGAAATGCGTGTGAAGTGGGACCGGATGCCTGCCCAGACACAATTGAAAATGCCGGTCTGGACGCCGGGTAGCTATTTGGTCCGCGAATTTGCCCGGCACGTTCAGGACTTTGCCGTCAGAGACGCCGGCGGTCGCTCACTTGCATGGCAAAAGATCAACAAGAACACGTGGCAGATCGATTCGAAAGGAGTTAAAGAAATTGTCGCCAGCTATCGCGTTTACTCTAACGAGCTGACGGTCAGAACGAACGAACTGAATGATGAACACGCGTTTTGGAACAACGCAGCGCTTTTAATGTTCCCGGCGGGACAACTGGGCGCGCCTTCGACACTAACAGTTGCTCCGCACGCGAACTGGAAGATCGCGACGGGCCTCCCGCGTGTATCCGGAACATCCAACACATTCCGGGCTTCCAACTTCGATGTGCTCTACGACTCGCCGTTCGAGGTAAGCGATTTCAACGAAGTATCGTTCGATGTGCACGGAAAACGTCACCGTCTGGTTATGAGCGGCGAGGGCAACTACGACCTAAAAAAGATTGCCGAGGACGTGACGAAAATTATAGACGAGTCGTACAAGATTTTTGGCGAACTGCCGTATGACGATTACACGTTCATCGTCAATCTTCGTGGTGGTGGCGGCCTCGAACATTTGAATTCAACGGCGTTGCAGTGGAACCGATTTGGCTTTAAACCGCAGACCCGCTACAACGCGTTTCTCGGACTCGTCGCACACGAGTTTTTCCACGTCTGGAATGTAAAACGCATCAGGCCCGATGCTCTCGGGCCATTTGATTACGAAAACGAAAATTACACAAAGCTCCTCTGGGTCGCCGAGGGGGGGACGGCGTATTACGATATTATTTTGCGTCGGCGATCCGGGTTCATCACGGATAGAGAGCTGCTGGCAGCCCTCGCCACGACGATCGGACAACTGCAAAGTCGCCCCGGTCGCTTCGAAACGAGTCTGGAAGAAGCGAGTTTTGACGCGTGGATCAAGTATTACCGTCGGGATGAGAACGCGGTGAACAACCAGGTCTCGTACTACGACAAAGGCAAGGTCGTGAGCATGTTGCTCGACGTCACGATCCGAACGTCGTCCCGCGGTGCGAAATCGCTGGATGACGTGATGCGCCATCTCTACAAGGAATTTTATAAAAAGAATCGTAACTATACGCCGGCCGACTTTCAGAAGGCCGCGGAGCTGGCCGCTGGCAGGAGCCTCGAGGATTTCTTTGCGAAATATGTACGCGGCGAAGCGGAGATCGATTATAACGAGATTCTGAACGGCATCGGGTTGCAGCTAACAGCCGACGAGACGGACAGATCAAAGGCCTATCTTGGTGCGGATCTTACCGAGGAAAACGGTAAGCTCACGATACGGACTCTAACTGCGAATACTCCGGCGTACGACCAGGGTTTGAATACTGGAGACCAGATCGTCGCGGTCGATGGATATCGGGCAAGCATGTCGTTTTTGCAGACTTATGTCGGTGAGCGAAAACCAAACGATACGATCAGGCTGACGATCTTTCGGTTCGACAAACTCCGCGATGTGACTTTCAAGCTTGGTGCGAATACGCGAGCCGCGTATTCGTTCCGGCCGGTGGAGCAGCCAACGGACGAGCAGAAAAGCCTTTATCGTGATTATATGAAGACGGAGCTGTTGACGAAGTAGGTAAAAATTTTCTCGCCCTTAAAGTAGCCGCGAAATTATTTTACGATGTGCTTCTACAAACATCTGGCTCCTACCGAGCCGTAGTTAGTTGATTATGAAATCTTCTCTGGTAGTTTTTGTGACGACAGTTGTTTTGTTCGCATCCTGCGCACGCTCCGGCGTCGACCTGCAGGGAGTGACTCCCTCGTCTTTGAACGATGTTCCGGCGGTCAGTCTTAACTATCGGTACGAGGCGGATGTTCCTCCGCCGGACGCGCCAAAGGACGCCGGAAAAGAAGATCGGAACGCTACGGTACAGAGCGACTTCGATGCAAACCGTCCGCAGGAGATTCTCGACAAAACCCTGACATCGCCTGATGGGAAACGCGTGCTGGCGGTTTATCACAAGACGGGTGATATGCAATTGGAATTTCGTCTCGATATGTACACGGCCGATGGCCGGATCCTAAAGAAGATCACGGCGGATGTCATGGCGGTTCATTTTCCCGACACGATCCGCTGGTCTCCCGATTCATTGACGCTCGCGTTTGTCGCGATGATCCGCGGCGCATCGGTTGACGAAACATCGACGGCTCCGGCACCGGATCCGGAAACTTCCGTCGCCTCGTCAAATCAGAACACAAACAAAACACCCGAGACGGAAACGCCGGACAACAACAATACGAACGTCGAAGCAGATTCACAGGCGGCGGCCGCACCGACACCGGAGGCACCGACCGGAATCCTGACATTTCGGTCGGAACAGATCTACATCTGCGATGCCGATGGCGCGGGTGCAAAGGCGATCACGCAGAACGAGGGGCTGATCTATTTTTATTACGTTTGGTCGCCCGACAGCTCAATGCTTGCGGCGCTTGCGGCGAAGTCCATCGAATGGAGATACCTGAGCGATCGGGCCGATCAAAACGGCGAGACGTTCGTGCCGGTCGGCCGGCCGCGTGTGATCGAAAAGAGCGGACGTGAGCGAAGGCTTGACGATGCACTGACAGCCGTCCAGCCGGTTTGGTCGCCGGGCTCGGCAAAGATCGCATGTGCATTTGAAAATCAGGTCAGAATTTATGACGCGACGGGTAATACTCCGACGCAGGCGGCGATCCCGCTTCGCAATAATTTGCTGATCTCGTCTCAGGCATACGACCGCGAGCAGGCGTCGAAACTTGAAACGGCGAACGCACCGGCCGATGCGAACGATGCACCCGCTGCAAATACAAACACCGCGGGCCCGACGACATTGCCTGACGAGAAGACACTCGTCTCGTACAACCCGATCGTTTTATTGAACTGGACGGCGGACGATCTGCTGTATTTTCAAACCGCATACATCAGACGGATGAAGAACGAAGCGGACAGTGTTGTGAGCTTTCAGCGCTGGCACCGGCTGGTGCTTAGTCCGCAGGCAGTTAATCGCTAATTGTGAAAAGTGAATAGTGAATAGTGAATAGTTAAGTGATCCACGAAGGACGAACAACGAACAACGATGCTATGAAATACGAAACAATCGAACAGATCTATGACGGCAACAAAAAGATCCGTGCCCGCCTAAAGGAACTGGTTGCGACACTGACGGAAACGCAAGGGTCGACGCTCCCAGACGGTGAAACATGGACGGTGGCGCAGATCGTCGAACACCTTTCAATGGTCGATGATAGTGCGATGAGGATCTGTACAAAACTTCTAACGAAAGCCAAGGAGGCCGGCCAGACGTCGGACGGCACGGCGGTCATCTCAGAGAATTTTCTGCAGAAGAGTTCCGACATTGTGACAGCGAAACTGAATGCTCCGGATATTGTTCAGCCAAATTCCGGACGAGCCATTAAAGAATCTTTGGCGAAGCTGGATGAGAATACAGAGCAGTTCGAACAGCTCCGAGCAGTGTTCGAGTCGGTGGATGGAACCGAGCTCAAATTCCCCCATCCATTCTTTGGTGATATGTCTGCACAGGAATGGTTGGCGCTGAAAGGCGGGCACGAAATGCGGCATATCAGACAGATCGAAAAAGTTCTCACGAAGATAAGTTAAAAAAGTTCCGGTTGCGAAGGAGGGCTTGGCAACCGGAACCTTGGATCCAAGCAAGACCCTTCTCACTTACTGGTCGAGAGTCTGCCTGGATATTGTCAATTCAACAGAAGGGATGAAAGGGCGAG
>JBDTWZ010000226.1:0-4198 GCA_040006435.1 Acidobacteriota bacterium | reverse complement strand
CCGTAATGAACAAATCGCGCCGCGTCGCCAATGTTCTCCGCGAGGTTTGTCGTGAATGCAATGACGTCGTGATCAGTCGTCTTTTCAATTTCATTGATTCGATCGACCGAGAATGCGGCTTTCGATCTGATCTCTTCAAGCGCGTCCGCGGGGATCGTGCCGTCTTCGGCATGCACCTCGCAAACAGCGATCTCGACATCCAGCCACTTCTGAAACTTGTTCTGCTGCGACCAGATGGCGCCCATCTCGGACAATGTGTATCGTTCGATCATAATTAAAGACTATTAAACGCGGAGTTCGCGGAGATCGCTGAGATCTATTCTCATACCGTCTCATCCTCCGCGATCTCGGCGATCTCTGCGTTAAGAAATACCTGCATCACCGGGCACATCATGCTGCAGCTCATCCACCCTCTTTTCATCTACTTCGACGTTTCTATCGCCGAGCACATCCTGTATATACACCATCTGCACCAACACCATGATCACGGCAAGCAGCGGCGTCGCCAATACCAGTCCGAGTCCCCCGACGAGCACCGCGAGGGCGAGCTGAAATACGATGGTCAACGCCGGCGGTAGTTCCACCGTTTCGCGCTCGATCAAAGGCGTGACGATATTCGATTCGATTAGCTGTACACCGACGTAGAGTCCAAGCACATAAACCGCCGTGATCGGGCTCGCGATAAACGCAAGCAGAAGCGCCGGAAGGGCCGAGATGATCGGCCCGAAGTTCGGAATGAACGACAGCAAACCCGCGATAAGTCCAAGCGTTAGCGCGAGCGGTACGCCGAGGATCGAAAGGCCGATCCAGGTCAGTACGCCGATAAAGATCATCGAGGCGAGCTTGCCGATCAGCCACCAGCGAAGTGTGTCGCCAACAGCCCTGATCACCTGCGTCGTACGATGCCGAAGCCGCTTCGGAAAAAGTTGTGTGAATCCGCGAATGTACAGCCGCGGCTCGCTGGCGAAATAGATCGCGAGAAGGATGACGATAAAAAAATTACCGACCGCTCCGAGGGTTGTTGAGAATATGCCGCCGACACCGCTCAGCAGCGTCGAGGCGTTCACGTTTTGCCGGACATCTTCGAGACTCGGTAATTGAGCGATGAGTGTCCGGCCCCAGCCGAACTGCGAAAAGTAACTCCCCACCGCCTGGACCGATCGTGGAAGATCTTCGCGAAGGCGTTGGACCTGGTCGGCGACATCCGGAGCGAGAAAGCTGATCGCACCCGCGAGGACCGCGATCAACAAGGCCGAAACGATCAGCACCAGCCACCCTTCGCCGACGTTGAGAAAACGCCCGAGAATCTCCGCAAGCCCGCGCAGTAAAATTGCGAGAAGCGACGCCGCGAAGATCAACAGGATCACGTCGAAAGTAAAATAGAGGAGCAGCAGGAGCAGAAGGGTCAATACGGCAAACCCGATGGTGATCAAAACTCGCCCCGCAAATGTTTGATCTGATGTCGGTTCCGAATCCATCTAGATGATGCCTTTGTCGATAAGAAGCTCTGCGTTAAGGATCGCCGACCCGGCCGCGCCGCGAACGGTGTTATGACTCAGCGAAACAAAACGATAATCGAAAACATTGTCGGGAAATACGCGGCCGACGGTTATCGTCATCCCGCGCCCGTTGTCGCGATCGAGCCGCGGCTGCGGACGCGATGGTTCGTCAAGCACTTCGATAAAATGTTCGGGCGAAGAGTGAAGCTTTAGCACCGGAAAATTCTTCATTGCGTCGACCACGTCTTCGAGCGTTGAGTTCTGTTTCAGGTTCACACGCACTGACGCGGTGTGCCCGTCGATGACGTCGACGCGAAAGCATTGAGCCGAGACGCTGAAATCCGCGTTCGTCACGGAACCGTCAGCAAAGTCGCCAAGTATTTTCTGCGCTTCGGTCTCGACCTTCGGCTCCTCACCGGCGATGTAGGGCAGAACATTGTCGGAAATGTCCATCGCCGAGACGCCTGGATAACCGGCCCCCGAGATCGCCTGCATCGTCGTAACGACCGCTGACTTAATACCAAACCTTCGATGAAGTGCGGCTAGCGGCGGTGCAAAACTCGCGACCGCACAGTTCGGGTTAGTAACGATGAAACCTTTTCCAAACCCGCGCCGCTGCCGCTGTGTTTCGATCAGGCCGACGTGTTCGTGATTGATCTCGGGAATTAGAAGCGGCACATCGTCATCCATCCGATAACAGGACGAGTTGCTGATCACGGGAAAGCCCGCTCGTGCGAAAGCCTCTTCCGCTTCACGCGCGACTTTCGAAGGAAGACTCGAGAAGACGATGTCGCAATCCAGCGGCGGCTCGATCGGCTGGACTTCTATCTCGCGTACCGATTCCGGAATGACGCCGGAGAGTTTCCAGGCGCACGCTTCGACATAGGGCTTTCCGGCCGACCGGTCCGACGCTCCAAGCGCCGTGATCTCGAATTGCGGATGTCCCTCGAGCAGCTGAACAAACCGCTGCCCGACAGTTCCGGTCGCTCCGAGAATTCCAACTCGATATCTTCTCACTATTTTTTAAGTGCTTCCTTCATTCGCCGAACACCTTCGGCCATCTGCTCTTCCGAATTACAGAACGAGATCCGCAAAAAACCCTGTGCTTGGTTGCCGAACGCGACACCCGGGACGGTGATAACACGATTCTGCAAAAACTTTTCTGCGATCGCGACGTCGTCACCCAGACTCCGCACGTCGAGCATTGTATAGAACGCTCCTTCGGGCGATGTCGCATTCAAACCAAGCTCGCTTTTAAAAAGATCGACGAGAAACTCGCCACGCTTCTTATAGACTTCCCGGGCGTGTGCTTTTGCTTCTTCAGCTTCGTCCGTCCACGCAAGTAGCGAAGCCTTTTGAGTGATCGTCGATGTGCAAACTGTCGTGAATCCGTGGAGCACCTGAATGGCGTTGATCAACTCCGGATCTTTACACGCGGCCCACCCGAGACGCCATCCCGTCATCGACAAGCTTTTCGAGAGGCCGCTAATGACGATCGTCTTGTCGTAAAACTCACTAGCCGAGCGCGGGCGCTCACCGAAGTAAAGGTCACTGTATATTTCGTCGGAGATAAGCCAGATTTCCGTTCCTTCAAGCGCACCGGCGATCTGCTTCAGATCGTCCGCCGTCAGTATCTTTCCAGTCGGATTTGACGGCGAGATGACGACGGCGAGTTTGGTCTTTTCCGTAATCCTTGATTTGAAATCTGAAATATCAAACTTGAAATCATCATCCGCCGGCATTCGATAGTAGACCGGAGTTGCCTGCGCGATACGCGTGCATGCGTCGTAAGCCGGAAAGCTCGGATTCGGTAGCAGCACTTCGTCGCCGGCTTCGACGGTGCACATGAATGCGTCCGTCATTGCCTCCTGCGATCCGCAGGTTACGACGACGCCGGTGCGGGGCAGATCAAGATGCGGATACTGCGCCGCGATCTTATCGCGCAGGGCAGGAATTCCCGGATGTGACGTGTATCCATTTTGTTCGTCACGTGCGACGCGTGCGGCCTCGTCCCGCATAAACTGCGGCGTTGGCAGATCTGGCTCACCGAGTCCGAAGTTGATGCTATCCGGCAGTGCTCGTTCAAAAAACTGCCTGATCATCGTCGGCTGCAAGCCGCGAAGTCGCGCCGGTAACCGGAAGCCGGTCGTCTCGATTTTCTCAACGCTGGCACTCATTCTTTGTTCGTCGGAGCCTTGGAGCTTTCAAGGTCGTCTTCGAGGTCTTCCCTAACATCCCCAACCTCGACGTTATATTCGCCTTCGGCCTGCGTGATCGGGTCGCCCGTCAACACACCGCCGATAGTTTCGATCTTTCCAATTATCTTCTGTCCGAGACCGGTGACGTTATCCGCCAAGCCGCTCTCGTCACGATCTTCTTTTTCCTGTTCGCTCATTGTTTTGGGTTCCCGCTTCTATTCTAGGGGATTTTGCTGAAGTTGTCAGAACTCTGAACGCTATCCGAGTCCGGGCGTCCGGCGTAAGCGGACAACGGGACGCCTGCGTTCCAGTCCCGTTGACGACAACCGGCCTTTCTCACAATCTAGACCAGCCGAGTTCGGTCTTGCTGAACCGTTCTGTTGTTGCGAGATGAAATCCGGATTCCGGCTGCGAACATTGAAAACGCTGCACGGAGAGCACGGGAAGATCGATCTCGAGAATATTAAACGAATTTTCTTCGCCGCGCTCGCGGGTCGAAGC
>JBDTWZ010000225.1:0-4202 GCA_040006435.1 Acidobacteriota bacterium | reverse complement strand
TTTCTTCGTGAGGCAACGAATCTATTTCGAGTAGGTTTTTAGTGAGGCAATTCGCTAGCTTGACCTTTCATCCTAGTGGGGCTTATTATTTTTGTTTGTCTTTGCAGGTAATATTAAGAGAGAAGAGCAATGAAACAGGAAATACATCCGAACTACCAGGAAATTGACGTGACGTGTGCGTGCGGACATTCGTTTAAGACTCGTTCGACGATGGGCGAAGAGCTGCACATAGAAATTTGTTCCGAGTGCCACCCGTTCTTTACCGGTAAGCAAAAGCTGGTCGATACGGCAGGACGCGTCGATCGCTTTAACAAGCGTTACGCTCGTGGAGCGGTTAAGGTCGAAGCTGAGGCCGGTTCGTAATCTCGTGAAAGTGAACTCGTTCAACGGCCAATACTAGCTTAGCAAAATTTGACGCCGACGCTTTGCGCCGCTCGATCGAGGTGTACCCGATACACCCGCGACAGGTGAAAAAGAGTCGGCGTTAGTTCTTTGATCTCGCAAAATTGGGTGGCAACGGTGGAAAAGGCTCAGCCGTCAATAAGTTGACATGAAAAACAAAAGAGCACGAAAACTTAAGTTCCTTCATACGGTGTTCGCCATGGAGCGCGACCTGATCGTCGGCGGCCAGGCCGTTATGGAGGGCGTGATGATGCGAACTCCTTCGGCATACGCCATTGCGTGTCGAAAATCGGACGGCTCGATCATTACAACCGCCGAAACGCTCCCGAAATGGAGTGACACGTACAAATGGCTCGCGTGGCCGGTACTTCGCGGCGGAGCCACACTCATCCAGTCGATGGCGCTCGGGATCAAGGCTCTTAACTTTTCGGCCCGCATCTACGAGGAAGATTTAAAGGCGAAGGAAGAATTGGCGAAGGAAAAGGTCGTTGTAACTGAAGCTGTCCTCGTCGAGGGCACAACGGATGAGAACTTTACCAAGGCTCCGGTAAAGATACTTATGCCCGAAGATTCGAAGTCAACGAAGGCGGGCCAATCGGCTGGCGCGGTTGGATCGATCATTTTTGCGCTTGGATTCAACGTGCTGCTTTTCATCGTGGCACCGCTGCTCCTGACCAATATCGGATTCATAGCTTTGGGATGGGCTGAAGCTCCGGTGATCGCGGCCGATTTGAGTTGGTTCGAAACCGCGAAAGCTTACGTTTGGGAAATCAAACCTCATTCGTGGGTGGCGTTCAACCTCGCGGACGGACTCGTCCGCATGTTTTTCTTTGTGGTGATGATCGTCTCAATGTCATACCTGAAAGACATTCGCCGCGTCTTCGAGTATCACGGCGCCGAGCACAAGACAGTTTTCACATGGGAAAAGGGCCTCGAACTAAATGTTGCCAATGCGGCCCTGCAACGACGGCAGCATCCGCGTTGCGGCACTTCGTTTCTGATGGTCGTAATGCTCGTCGCGATCGTCCTGTTTTCGGTGATAAAGTTTGACGCGCTGTGGCTGAATCTCGTAGTTCGCATCGCGCTGATGCCCTTGGTCGCCGGATTGTCGTACGAAGTTATTCGGTACGCAGCGAAGAAAGAATCGGGTGCAATATTCAAATTTATGACCCTGCCCGGGCTTTGGCTGCAGAACATTACCACGCAGGAGCCCGATGGCGAGCAGCTTGAAGTGGCAATAAAGGCGCTCGACGAATCGCTGAAACTCGAGCCGGCGGTCTAAGAGGTTTTTTGCCACACAACACACAGAGAGCCTTTCTTCTTCTGTGTCCTCTGGGGCGGATCTTATATGTTTGAAAAACTTGCACAAATTGAAAAAAGCTTTGAAGAGCTGACCGAGCAGATCTCGCAGCCTGAGTTCATGTCCGACATGTCGGTCTACGCGAAGCTCATGAAGCAGCATCGCAGCTTGAGCGAGGTAGTTGAAAAGTATCGCGAAGTCAGGCGGATGCAGGAAGAGTTGGCAGGCGCCAGGGAGCTGGCCGACGCGGCCGAGGACGACGAAATGCGCGAGATGGCGTTGGCCGAGGCGGCCGAAATCGAAGAGAAGCTTCCGGAGGCGGAAGAAGAACTAAAGGTTTTGCTGCTACCGCGCGATCCAAACGACGAGAAGAACGTGATCCTCGAGATCCGCGCCGGAACCGGTGGTGACGAAGCAACCCTGTTCGCCGCCGAAATGTTGCGAATGTATGCGCGGTACGCTGAGCGGCAGGGTTGGAAAATGGAGATCATGGGTGTTGCCGACACCGGCGTCGGCGGGATCAAGGAAGCCATTGCGATGATCGAAGGCGACCGCGTGTATTCAAAAATGCGTTACGAGTCCGGAGTTCATCGAGTGCAGCGAGTTCCACAGACGGAAACCGCCGGACGCATTCATACCTCCGCGGTGACGGTCGCAATATTGCCTGAGGCGGAAGAGGTCGACGTACAGATCAATCAGAACGACCTGCGTATCGACACTTTCTGTTCGTCCGGTCCGGGCGGCCAGTCGGTGAACACGACGTACTCGGCGGTGCGAATAACTCATCTGCCGACCAACGTCGTCGTCTCGATGCAGGACGAAAAATCGCAGATCAAAAACCGCGAGAAGGCTATGCGTGTCTTGCGGGCCCGTCTTCAGGAACTCGAAGAACAGAAACAGCATGACGCGCAGGCAAGTGAGCGCAAGTCGATGGTCGGCAGCGGCGACCGCTCCGAAAAGATCCGAACCTATAACTTTAAGGAAAATCGAGTTACCGATCACCGCATCGGCTTGACGGTTCACCAACTGGACCTTGTAATGGAAGGACAATTGGACGAATTTATCGATGCGGTCCGAACGCATTATCAAACTGAAAAGTTGAAGGCCGAAGCGGTGGCTGTTTAACTTTCTAGTTCCAAGTTTCTCGTTTCTAGTTTGTTTTTAGTTTCCGGTTTCTGGTTTATAGTTCCAGACCTGTGCTTTTCGAATATTCTTAGAACTAGAAGCTTGGAACTAGAAACTAGAATCCCGAAACCCGGAACTTCTTATGCCGGTAACGAAACTCTATCTGGTCAGGCACGGACAGTCCGACGGTAATGCCGAAGGGCGATTCGGCGGTCACGGACCGACACCGCTCTCAAAGCTTGGCGTGCATCAGGCTGAAGCGACGGCCAAGGCCCTCGTAAGAGAAGGAGTCAATTCGATCTACTCGAGCGATCTGCACCGCGCGATACAAACAGCGGAACCGCTTTCCCAACTAACCGGAATACCGATAACGTCGACTACTGCTTTCCGCGAAAGAAACGTCGGAGTCCTCGAGGGACTTACCTTCGATGAATCGAAACAGACATTTCCTCAGGATTACCACGCACTCGTCAGCCGCAACGTCCACCACGTCATCACCGATGGCGAAAGCTATCGACACCTTCTCCGCCGGAGTACAGCTGAGCTCTGGGAGATCCTTCGAGATCGTATGGGAGGACGTATTGCAATCTTCTCGCATACCGGCGCGATCTGCTTTCTGACGCTCCATTTGATGGGAGCGATCCGACGAGACACCAAGCATACGCCGTGGATCGTCACGTCGAATTGCGGTATTAATCGGTTCGAGATCCGCGGTCGCAACAACGTCCGCATCCTCGCCCTCAACGACACCCGCCACCTTGCCAGCATTACCGGGAACGACGCGTTTGCTGCACGTTAAGTGTACGTATTCGTTTCAGGGAGAACAGACGTGTGCGAAGACTAATGTTGGTCACGGGACCATAGCCGCTCGATAATTTGCTTTACTTTACGCCCAAAGTCAGGAAAAATGGTGAGATGCCGACGGTCGTTTGGTCGATTGGTCGATCTTGGCAAATGTGAGACAATTTCATATCTACATTGTGAGCAAGTCTACAATTAATTTCTAATTTTTCGAATTGCACTACCCGGTAGCGAGATTCGTGAATATCACTTTAGGAGGAATAAATGAAGAGGAATCTCAATTCTGTTTTCATTCTGCTGACCTTTATTCTTACCCTTTCTCTCGGAGCATTGGGTCAGGAGACGACGGGAAGCATTGAAATCACGTCAAGGGACCCAAATGGAGCGATCGTGCCGAACGTAAGTGTCACGGTAGCTACGGCGGTAGGCGGCACCAGCTCGTCGACTGGTTTTAAGCGCACGGTCAACACGGGCGGTGACGGCTATGTCCGGGTTCTCCAGGTACCGCCGGGTGACTATTCGGTAACGGCGGCAGCCACGGCTGGCTTCGCCGTAAAAACCATACAGAGTGTTC
>JBDTWZ010000224.1:0-4236 GCA_040006435.1 Acidobacteriota bacterium | reverse complement strand
CGTGTGATTTCGTGGTTGCAGACAACAGGCACAGAACGGAAACCCCTAACTCACACTAAATCACACTAACCGCCGTTAAAAAGGGGCCACGCACATTTGAATCTATGCGTGGCCGAAACTTATTTTCGCTTTACTTAGTACGTTAGGCGAACCGCGACGGCCGATGTGCAGCCAGTTGCGAGGACGACGCCGCTAAAATTCGTCAGCACGAACGAACCGCTTGAAGTCGATTCGTCGCTGAATCGGCTTAGCTCGAGTACCTGCGATATCCTCATCCGTCCGATCGGGGCGCCGCCCGGCGTCAGGGGAAGGAAAGAAAACCGCATCACGTAATTACTGTTGCCGCCGGTGCTTGCCCAGATGCCGTGTCCCGGCGTCCGATACGGTGCCGCGGGGTTGGCTCCGTATTCGGCTACGGTCCCGCCCTCGTTGAACGTTATCACGCCCACGAATGACGGTGCGACCTGTTCACCAGTTTCGCAGTTTCGCGGGGTTACTGTGGTTTCCCAGGCACCGACGATCCTGTTTGCGGATTGAAACGATGCTTCGAGTCCATCCTTCTTCTGAGCTTGAATTGAGAGCTGTCCCGCGGCAATAAATAGCAACGCGACTGTAGCGAATGAGATTTTTGTAAGTTTGGTTTTCATTTCTTTTTCCTCTGATTGTTTTAGTCTGTCGGGCTTTTTTTGCCTTCAATGACTAACGCGACGGAATCAGGAATCAGGGCTAAAAGTTTTTCGAGCATTTTGTTGTTTTTAATGAAATAATTGCTCGTAACCGCGAAGGCGAAAGATTTCATCTCGGTACAAACTTCGAATATATGGAGCAATCGGTCGATCAGCGGCCCGAGATCACACTGTGGCTGCAAGAGTGGAGTTCGGGTAAGGAAAACGCGCTCGACGCGCTGATGCCCATCGTCTATGCCGAGCTGCACCGGCAGGCCGCCAGCTATCTGCGACGCGAACGGATCGGCCACACGCTTCAGGCCACCGCACTTATAAATGAGGCGTATCTCAAATTGATCGATCAGCGTGAGGTAAACTGGAAGAACCGGGCGCACTTTTTTGGAATTGCGGGGCAGGCGATGCGCCGGATACTGGTGGATCATGCACGATCACGACATCGTAATAAGCGAGGTGGTAACGTTGAGGATCTCCCCCTCGAGGCTGCCGAGTTTGCGACGGCCAAAGAGGGAAGCGTTGATCTGATCGCGCTGGACGAAGCTCTTACCCGACTTGCTCACCTCGACGAAAGGCAATCCCGGATCGTGGAGCTGCGATTCTTTAGCGGAATGAGCGTAGAAGAAACGGCCGAAGCCCTGGGGGTTTCTGCGGCGACCGTGAAGAATGAATGGCGAACAGCAAAAGCGTGGTTGTTTCAGGAGCTGAACGGATGAACGCTGAGCGTTGGAAGAAGGTTAAAGAATTATTCGATGCGGTAGTGGAATTGGAACCTGATGTCCGCAATCGAGTTCTCGACGGCACGTGCGCGTCGGACCCCATCCTGCGCGTCGAGGTTGAGAAACTTTTGTCGTCGTCCGAAGACTCTGGCGGATTTATGGAACAGCCAGCCGCTAACCAGCTTGCAAGCGCCATCCTGGAACCAAAAGGAATGCTTCGCGCCGGCGACCGTTTCGCTCACTACAAGATACTTCGACAGATCGGTATAGGCGGGATGGGCGAAGTCTATCTTGCTGAGGACGAAAAGCTGGATCGGCGTGTGGCGATAAAGATCCTCAACGAGCGGTTCGGGAAAAACGATTCACACCTTGGGCGGTTCATCCGCGAAGCAAAGGCCGCATCCTCTCTGAACCATCCGAACATCCTTGTCATCCACGAAATTAGTGTCGGTGAAGATGCCAACTTTATCGTCAGCGAATTTGTCGAGGGGCGAACACTGCGCGATCTGGTCGGCGGATCTGATCTGACAGTTGTACTGGCGCTCGACATCGCGATCCAGATCGCCGGAGCTCTTGCCGCGGCGCACGGTGCGGGAATAGTGCACCGTGATATCAAACCGGAAAATATAGTCGTTCGCCCGGACGGTTACATTAAGGTGTTGGATTTTGGGTTGGCAAAGCTTTTGAAACAGGAAAACGCTTTAGTTGACGGGGAAAATGAGACCGCCATCCAGAACCGGACCGCGCAAGGCGTGATAATGGGCACAGTCAATTACATGTCGCCGGAGCAGGCCAAGGGCGAGACGGTTGACGAGCGGACGGACATCTTTAGCCTCGGCGTCGTCGTTTACGAGTTGCTCGCGGGTGCGACACCGTTTCAAGGGAAATCGGCGTCAGAGACTTTTGCAAACGTGATAAACGCCGAGCCGCGGGCACTCGCGCTCAAAGCGTCGAACGTGTCGCACGAACTGCAACGCATCGTTTCTAAAACTCTGCGGAAGGATAAAAACGACCGGTATCAAACTGCGAACGATCTACTTACGGACCTAAAGGCCGTAAAGGAAAATATCGCGTTTGATGAAAAGCTCGGGAACTCGCGAGCTGACGAGTTGCATAACTCCACTGCATTCCTGCCTCAGCACACTAGCCCGATCGATAAGAGCAACACGACTGGCGCTATCCGGAAGTGGAAGAGCGCCTTCATGCGTTCGATCGCTGTTGCCCTGGTGGCGATCGTCGCAATCGGAACGGCACTTTATTTTTACGCCGGTCGACAAAACTCAGGATCCAACGAGCGTCAGTCGCTGGCTGTTCTGCCATTTACGAATGCGAGTCAGGACGCAAATGCGGAGTATCTCGCCGACGGCGTGAGCGAGAGCATCATCAATAACCTTTCCCAGCTATCCGGGTTAAAAGTGATGTCGCGCAATTCCTCATTCCGATTCAAGAATGACCAGTCCGACACGCGCGCTATCGCCTCGCGTTTGAACGTCGACATCCTCGTCACTGGCGATATAAAGCAGGTCGGAGATAGATTGGTGATCAACGTCCGTTTGATCAATGCCGGAGACGATTCCCAAATCTGGGGAAATCAATATGTAAGCACCGTGACGGATGTTATTGCCTCACAGAACGAGATAGCGCAGGCGGTCGCCCGAAATTTGAAAGTCAGGCTGACGCCGTTGGACACCGCGCAGCTTAGCAAGCGGTACACCGAAAATGTTGAGGCTTACCAACTCTACCTTCGAGGACGATTCCACGTTTTCAAACTGTTGCCGGATGAGATCCGGCAGGGCATCGGATATTTCCAGCAAGCGATAGACCTCGATCCGAATTACGCGCTAGCTTACGCCGGGATCGCGGACGCGTATCGATCGCTCGCGATCGGCAGCGAGATCTCGCCCGTGGAATCTTTTGCACAGTCTAAGGCGGCGGCGAACCGTGCGATCGGGATAGACGATACGCTTTCCGACGGACACACGACGCTTGGGATGACGATGTTTTGGGGTGACTGGGATTGGGACGGAGCTGAAAAACAGTTTCGTCGCGCCATCGAACTTAATCCGAACGACAGTAATGCGCATCTCTATTACGCCCACCTGCTGTCTAATACCGGGCGACATCAGGAAGCGCTCAACGAAGTGAGGCTCGCGCGAGAACTAGATCCGCTGTTCCCGTTCGCAGGAGCTCTCGAAGGCCAGTTTCTGTTCCACGCCGGCAGGAACGATGAAGCCTTGGACCGGCTGCAAAAAACATTCGACCTCGCACCGAATTTCTGGATGCCGCATTTGTTCGCTTCGTTCGCATATTTAAGCAAAGGGATGTTTCCCGAAGCCCTAGCCGCGGCTCGAAAGGCACGCACTCTCTCAGCGGCATCGACCTACTCGATCGCAATGGAGAGCTATATATTAGCCAAGATGGGGAATCGCGAAGAAGCAGAACGGGTGCTCGGCGAAATGATGGAAATCTCTAGGACCCGGGGCATGCCGCCCACTCATATCGCGCTTGCTTACAACGGGCTGGGCGATAGTGAAAGTGCGCTGGAATGGCTTGAGAAGGCATTCGCCGAACATGACCCGAAAATGGCTTTCCTCAAGGTGGATCCGAAGTGGAACAACCTACGTACGTTGCCACGTTTCAACGAGCTGATGAAGCGAATGAATTTTAAGTAGCGGTTAATTGCAGCGTGGCACCACCCCGCGGATGATGCCGCACCTTGTTCGTGTCGTTCCGTGTGACTTAGTGGTTGCAGGTATCCAGCAGCGAACTGAAACCACTAACTCACATCTCTAAAGACGGTTTCGGTGTCAAGACACAAATCGAGTGCACCGCGCGAG
>JBDTWZ010000223.1:0-4254 GCA_040006435.1 Acidobacteriota bacterium | reverse complement strand
TCGCCCTCGTCGGCGAGATACGAGTTGATCTTGTTGATCGAATCCTCCCACATCGACTGGCAATCCTTATCGCCGAAGAGCCGAGAGCATTTCAAAAGATACTCGTAGTACGAGTCGATCTCGGCGCTAATGTGGCTGTCGGGGTTTGTCCACTTCCCTGTCTCGACGTTTATGTTCGTCCCGACGAGACCGATCGGCGATCGGCGTTTGTAGGTTTCTACCAACGCTCGTTTCGCCTTGTCGTAAAAGATCGGCTTTCCGGTGAGTTTACTAAGCGTACCGAACTCGATGATCAGCGTTCCGGTTTCGGCCGGATTAGAAACATCACCGCGTGTCCTTCCTGTCCTAAGATTTACATATCGATATGGCAAACCGGTCGGCGATTCGAAAACCGGAAGCAGACGTGTCCCAAGATCTTCCGCCATCGCGAGGAGCTTCCTATCGCCTGTGATCTGATAATTCGAGAGCAATCCACCGAGTAGACGAATAGTGATCTCGAAATTCTGAACGTCGAAATTCTTGTCGAACTTCAGATTTTCAGTGATGTAATTACGCGTCGCGTCAGCTTCTTTGTCGAAGCCCATGATGTACATCGTGTCGAGCGCGTCGACCGGCGTCATCAAAAGTGGCTCGGCGTACCAGTTGTGAAAAGATCTGCTCAGGGGCTTGAGATCATCATTTCCCCACGCGTACCTCTTGTAGCCCTTCCAAGCGTGGAGGAATTCAGCTTTAACTTCGGTAGTGAGTTTGTCTCTATCAATCCGCACGCGGGGCTGTCCTGCTACAGGCAAAACGGTAAGGAGTATGACGGTGGTTATTAGAAGCTTCATCATTTCTAAGGTCTCCAATCCGCCAAGTTCAAAGCATCAAATCTCTTCTGGATCGCTTTATTCCATTCCTGCGACACATCGATCCAGTCATTACCCTGATTGCGGGTTTTCAATATTGAATCGCCCCGCCACACCCAACCATTCTTCGAATCAGCGAACATGACGCCGGGAAATCCAGAATGCGAGGCTGCTTGAAATTCGAGTTGGAATTTCCACGTCCGCCCACCATCTTCAGTTCTGTGAACCTTGCTCCCAGCAATCCATCCAATACGACGGTCGAGAAAGTAAAGGTGTCCCCCGAGATTGTTATGAACTGCGATCCAATCTACACCGTTGAAAGTGCAGAATAGACCGTCGTCCTTTGTATCGACACAGCCGTGTTCAAGGCTGGAGAAGAAGGCATTTGTAACCACGGCCTTTTTCGGCAGTGAAACTTTTCCCCAAGTCCTTCCTCCATCGGAGGTCACCATGGCGTCGCCAAAAAATGAGGGCGATACCCAGCCATCATTGAGATTGAAAAACTTTATCAGGCCTATTGGGCTTGATGACGGATTTGCCAGTTTGTGCCACGCAAACCCGCCGTCAATCGTTTGATATATGCCTCCAGCAGTCATCCAACCAACTTTATCGTTGGCAAAATAAATATCCCCGATGAGCGGCTGTCCGCCATCATTCTTGAGAGTAATTTCGGTGATTTTCCATTCGCCAATATTTCCTTCAAGTTTCACCAAACTTCCACCGCACGCGCCCCAACCAAGCTTATCGTTGACAAAATGAATTTTCGTGAGATGACACGATTCAGTTTCGGTTATATATTTCCATCCCGCCGGACAATCTTGGATGAAGAATTGCCGCAGATGACTCAGGACCGTCGAACCGAAGTAGCCGTAAATTAACGCACAGCCTTTCGATTGTGGAAAGACGTTCGTGTACGTGACGACCAACTCCGCCCTTCGATCGACCGACCTGGCCGTACTGACTCCGTCTCGAGCAGCCGCCGACAGCTGCACGGCAAAGACACATGACAAAAGCAAAGAGCCCGAAAACACTTTTCGTATTATTGTTCGCTCGCAACTACTCATCAATCACCGGCTCCTGCTTTCTCGATCTTCGTCGATCGGCCTTCCATTGCTTTCGCACTGCGGCAACGTCGAACTTGTCGCGCTTTCCGTCGCGCATATTTTCGATCTCATGCTGCACGCGTGCGGCGACCAAGCGATACGCTTCGGTATTCGGGACGCCTTCGGTCATCTTTCGAAGCTCGTCGTATTCAAGAAAGTGTCCGACCTTTGCACCAATCTTCGCTCCAAAACTGCTGCCTTTGGGAATGATCGTTCCTTTTGGAAACGCATCATAAGTTCCCCAAATGTAGATCGGCAGGATTCCGATCTTCTGATTCAAGGCAAGGTAACCTATGATCGGTTTGAACTCGGCGACCTGTCCGGATTCCTGCCGTCCGCCTTCCGGAAATATCAACGCGTTGTAGCCTTCGTTCAGTATCCGTGTCACATGCCTTAGCGATTGACGCAGGCTTCCCGTCCGTTCGATCGGAACGAGCGTCGTGAAATTGTTCATGTACGCACGCTTGTACTTGGTATCGAACCAGTAATCAGCCGCCGCCACCGCAACCGTCTGATCGGCCACGCCCGGACCAAGAGCTTTCTTAACAAGGCCGGTGTCGATATGCGATGTGTGATTCGGAGCGACGATAAAATTCACGTGCTGCGGAACGTTTGCTTCCCCCTCGATCCGGGTGTCGAGCACGCCCTCGTAGAGCGTGTTCTGCGCAAAGCTGACGACAGCGTTGCCCGCTCGGCGAACTAACGACGGAATGACGATGTCTTCGTCCTCTTTCTTCTCTTCGGCCTTTGGTTCGTCGGCAAGCTTTTTCGATTTATCCACTCGCTGAACTGCGGTCAGCAATTCTCGAACAGATTGGACTTCGTTAAGCGTGTCGGGCGAAAGTATGCGGCCCCCCGCATCTTCAACCGCGGCCTGTAGCTCGACGAACATCAGTGAATCGAATCCCAGATCCGCAAGTTTGTCTTCTATCGCAATGTCCGAAAGCGGACGATTCGAAACGGTCGCGACGATCTTCCGGATCCAGAGCGCATTGTCGTCGCCCTTGGACTGGACGACAGCATTCGTCTTTTTCTTGGAACGTTCTTCTAACCCCTGCAGCATCTCGACGACCTCAGGTCGTTTCACTTTTCGCGTCGCGGTACGCGGCAATTCGAACGGCGTAATGTGCAGGATCTTGACGCGTTTGAAGAATGCGAGCCCGGCCGACACTTCGCGGAAATGATCCTCGACCTTCTTGTTCACCTCGGCGCGAGAGAGTGCGATGTCGTGTTCATAGTCGGGTACGACGAGAGAAGCGATCTTCTCGCCGCCGTCATCATCGGACAATCCAACGACGCTTAGCTCTTTAATAAATCCAGACTTGCCGTACAGATCCTCGATCTCGTCCGGGTAAATGTTCTTACCGTTCGAGTCGATGATCACATCCTTCGACCGGCCAACGATGAAGAGATTTCCGTCCTCATCCAGTCGACCGAGATCGCCGGTCTTCAGCCAACGATCCTGCAGCACCGCTTCGGTCGCCGCTTCGTTGTTGTAATAACCGAGCATCACGTTCTGTCCGCGTGCGAGAACCTCGCCGACGCCGTTGTCATCCGGGTTGTCGATCTTTACTTCGACACCAGGAAGCGGTTTGCCGACGCTGCCGCGCAGAAGTTTATTTCCCGGCCGCGCAACGGTGAGGACCGGTGACGATTCGGTTAGTCCGTAGCCTTCGAGCACCGTGAAACCAAGACCATGCAGGTCCTTTTGCACCTTCTCACTCAATGCCGAACCGCCCGAGATCAGATAACGCATCTTTCCGCCCATTCCCTGATGGATCGGGAAAAAGACTATCGGCCCGAGATTGAAGGGAGTGTTGTCGCGGATCCACGCGTTGAACTCGATGACGTTGTCGGCGAGATCGGCGATCCAGTCGCCGCGTTCGCGAAGCCGTGTTTTGATCCGGCGGTGCAACATCTCCCACAACGCCGGCACGCCGACCATTCCCGTCACGTGTCCGTTCTCGATCGTTCGCGAGAGGTCTTCCGCCGTCAGCTCGTTAAGATATGTGATCTGCGTGCCGTTCGATAACGGCGTCAGAAAGCCGGCCGAGAATTCGAACGTGTGATGCATCGGAAGGACGGATAAGACTCCGTCCGTGAGATCCATATCGAGCACACTCGAGAGCATCGAGATCATGTTCGTGAAATTTTTGTGCGAAAGCATCACAGCCTTCGGCTTGCCGGTCGTACCCGATGTAAAGATCAGCGACGCCACCGAGTTCGACAAGATCTTAGCCGGTAGAAGGGCCAGCCGCTGTGCCTCTTCGGTCTCGCTCGGCATTTCGAAAACCTCGTCGAAG
>JBDTWZ010000222.1:0-4310 GCA_040006435.1 Acidobacteriota bacterium | reverse complement strand
CAGGTTTCGGCTCTGTCGGAATCTGGACTGCGGGCTGTCCCGGGTCCCACGCCGGAAACTTAGAAGCACCGTTCAGTTGAATCCCAGCACTCCGCACCGCAGATTCCGCGTTCCGCAATCCGCGATCCGCAATTGAAGGGGCTCCCCGTTCCGCATTCGATAGTTTCAGCTCTCGAGAAGTATCGAACCGCGGATGTTGCGGAGCGAGCGGCGAATATCCGCGAGCGACATGAGCCTGCGGCGTCTCGTGCAGCTTCGGCCGCACGCTGGTCGATGTCTCCATATCAAACGCAATGCGTCGTACGGGCTCGAGCGCCTGCCAGAATTCGTCGACCGACTGGTACCGCGCCGCAGGATCGGCAGATGTCGCTTTTGAAAGCACGTGACGAAGATCGTCGCTCCATTCTTTGTCTCGCCAGGTTAATGGCAGCTCGGTGATCTGCTGGTTCGCATACATCCGCGGGGCCTCGCCGGTAATAAGCGTATAGACAGATTTCGCAAGCGAATAAATATCCGCCGCCGGTGTCAGCGCCGCGACCGTCATGTGTCCGTCCTCGTCAAAATTCAGAGGGCTGTGTTCGGGCGGCGCGTAGATGTTGGTCCCGACACGCGTTATCGGCGAGTCCGACTGATTGATGCGGGCGACACCAAAGTCGGCGATCTTCACCGTCTCGCGGTCCCTTGTGAGCAGCAGATTCTGCGGCTTTATATCGCGGTGGATGATGTTGTGCCGATGAGCATGCCGCAAACCGGCGCACACCTGTTCGATATATTTGAATGCCTGTTTGAATGAGAGATTGCCATTCCGTCCAGCCTTCTGCAGATCGCCGCCTTCGAGATACTCGAGCACGAGATAATGAAAAACGGTTCCCGCCAGATCGCGTGCAGTGCCGTGCCCGAGACGGCTGATGATGTTCGGATGCCTGACGCGGTCGAGGGCGACCGCTTCGTTCTGAAAATTCTCGACCAGAGTGCGTTCCAGATCTGAATCGAGATCGTCCTGAAGAAATACGTTCAACGCCTTGATCACGACACACCGGTGCGGCGACGTCGGTGATGCCATCATGTCGTACGCGACAAAGATCTCGGCATAGCTCCCGCGTCCCAGCTCGCGCTGTACGTCGTAACGTTTATCCAACCTGCAATTACTTAATGAGAGTTCCCGCATCTCGCCCCGGAGAGAGTCCTTAAGCCCAATACGACATTATAGGTTGAAAGTTCGGGAATGGGATAGTTATGGTTGCGGCGGGCTAAGTCCTGCGGCGCGGACTAGCTCCGTAGGAGCCAAATGTTTGTAGCACGTCGGGCATTCAACGGGATTGAGCTCCGTCGGAGTTCCACCTTATTGAGCTCCTACGGAGCTTGATTCAATTGCTGTTGCTCTTGCTACAAAGATTCAAGGCCTACGGCTTTCGAAGATCAAAGGAACTCATTGCCGCTCGTGTTCGGCTCTCCAGCTCGGTCGAAAGACGCGGATGATCGGGTAGGCCATCAAACGAATGACTAGTGGGAAAAGAAGCGCCGGGATGAGGAATAGTGGCGAGAGTCCGACCAGACCCACGAGGCTTCCCGCTCTATCGAGCACGCTATACAAAGGATCGGTAAGCGCGAGATACAACTCAGCTCCAATGGGCAACAACATATATCCGAGGATCGACGCCGCGAGCAACGAAACGAGACCGAACCACTTCTTGTTACCGAAGAATCTCGCAATAACAAAATCGGAAAGGATAAATGTCGCCGCGAGAACGAGAGCGAAGCCGTGATTAAAATCTATCGGACGATCCGAGTGAGGATCGATCCCGTAGGTTGCGAGCACAGACAGATAGCTGCCGATAAAATGACCAGCGGCATCGGTCAGGAAGCGGTGAAGAATGAATCGATCGTGAGAAATGAAATTCACGCCGAGCATCATACGCAAAACCATACGCTGGAAACAAGGACAGGTGTTATCCGGGCTTGATTTCGAACGAACGGGTCACCCGGTCGCTACCGCTCCCGGTTCTGACTCATGTCTCCCGTCTCCCGTCTCCGGTCTCCAAGCATTGCAATAATCGCTATAGGGCATGTATAAATTACCCATCATGAAAATGCTCCTTCGATGTCTCGTTGCAATCCTCCTCATTAACCTTGCCTCGTACTCCCAGGCGGTGCAGAACACGACGCCGGCAGTTTGGGAGCGGTACATGATTTCGGAGCAGGGAGTGTCGTTTATGTTTCCGAAGATGCCGGTGCGTGACAACGAGACGAACATCTGCAACGAGTTCAGGTCGTCGAAATATTATTCTTACGCCGAGGGTGTGGTGTACGAGTTCGGCGTGTACGAGAAGCTGCCGAAGAGCGCCGGATACAAGTGTTATGAAACGCTCACTCCGTTTAGTCGGAGCACGATGGTAAAGCGTCTTGACGAAGTGGCGAAGTCGGATACGGAAGTGCTCGGATCGCGCACGAAGATCGATGGGCGAGAGGCCAATCGTTTCGTCGCGGCGGAGTGGACGCGCCTGCTGATAAACGATGTCGATAAACACGAGAGATGGGTCGAGCTTGCCGTACATCACTACGCGGGCGACGCGCCGAACTTCGATAGGTTTCTGAAATCGATCGAGTTCTCAGCGAAGTCCGGGAAAGAGATCGGCGCAGGTATCGATTCGGTTCTCGCCGATCCGATGCCGAAAGTTCGGACACCGACGCAGGAAACGGGGAAAGATCCGACAAAGGTAAAATCAGGATCGGGGAACGGTTCGGGCCCGGGGTTTGGCGTTCGGGGCGTGGGTCCAAGTCCGGCTTCCGCCGTGCCGGTGATGGCCGATCGATACCGGACTATCTCGCAGCCCAAGGCTCGCTACACGGACGCCGCGAGGTACGCGAATGTCGAAGGTCCCGTGCGCCTGAAGATTACACTCCTCGCCAGCGGTGGTGTCGGCAGTGTCGTTACGCTGACGCAACTGTCGCACGGACTAACCGAGAACGCGATCGCCGCCGCGAGACGGATCGTCTTCCTACCGAAGAGAGTGAATGGAACTCCGGTCAGCGTAATCGTAACGCGTGAATATACATTTACGATCTACTGATCAGACACAAAGAGGTGTCATTCGTATTCGGCCCCGGTTACCGAGTGTTCACCACCATTACTGAATTTTATGTCGTGGTAAACTTTCAGTATCTACTGATCAGACGCGACATGAATCGAAGAATTCTCGCCACGCTCGTAATCTCGCTCATCCTGACTGTCGAGTCTTCGGCACAAGTCGATTCGACCGCACCTATCGCCTGGGAACGGTACAAAGTATCTTACCGAAAGATCTCGTTCCTGCCGAAGCATCGAAATTTTCTCTTCATCAACGACGTGCAGACACTTCGTTATACATTCCTGCCCAAGTGATCCTCGCGAATAGTGAATAGTAAATCGTGAATAGTAAATAGTTAACCGATTCACGATTCACTATTCACGATTTACTATTCACGATTCACGATTCACGAACCACGATTTCCGGTGCTAGAATGGCAACAAATTTCGTTCGCCTGTCGTAACTCGTTTTTGCATGCCGGATAACACGGAGATCCCAAAGAAAAGCATTACCCCTGACTGGCTGGTCCAAGGTGCTCTGACGCGCGTCGGCGATATGCTCGACAAACTGACCGGGCGAAGTTGGAAGCCCGCAGGCAGCCTCGCGACCAGCGGGCTGATCGAACGTCTGAAGATGCTCCTCGACTCCGAGATAAAAAAAGACAGCGATGGGCGAAGCTTTGTTCCACACAATATCAAGCTGAAGATGCAGTGGGACAAGTTCTCGACCGACTCCGATGACGGCCTAAGAAAACTCGAAAACGAGCTGCTTACCGCCGCGGTCGATCATATCGGCGACAATCGCTACTATACGTACGCTCCGCTGAGCATCGAGGCAAAGGCGGACTACTTTACCGAAGGCGTAAAGCTGTTCGTCGGCTTCGACAAGTTTGATAAGGAGGGCGGCGAGCGCGAGTTGAATGTGACGATACCGGCGGCGAATGTGAGCCATTTGATTCCTGGTGGAGCATCTGTGGCGACCGGTACCCTATCCACCACCCCGGCCGCGGAAGCTGCGGCCACCCCTCCTATCCAGGAGGGGAGTCTTGTCGTGCGATTCAACTCGGGTGCCGGAGTTATCGAACGTCGCTTCGAGATCGAAGAAGGCCGGCGCCTTTCGGTCGGCCGAAATAAGGACAACGACATTGCAGTCGATCATACAAGCGTTTCCAAAATGCACGCTTCCCTTTTGTTGAATTCCGGGGGAAAACTCGTCATCGCGGACACCGGCTCGACGAACGGA
>JBDTWZ010000221.1:0-4334 GCA_040006435.1 Acidobacteriota bacterium | reverse complement strand
TTCGGTAAAGCTTTAAGTTTTTACATGTCTTACTGATGCAGGAACTGATGCCGCTTGTCCTTTTAGAAGTAATTCCTGGGGCCAGGCCGGATTCACCCCCTTTTCAGCATTAGCACGAGAAGACGCAAATCAAACTGATCGGAGGGAAAATGAGAAATAGGTTTTTATCTTTGTCAATTGCGGTGTTTTTTATAGTGTCCCTGTCGTCGGCAACGAGGGCCGAAACATTCACGGCGTACCTATCAGGAGCACAGGAAGTTCCTCCGGTTGCGACTTCGGCAACCGGATACGCTCGCATCTTCGTAAACGAGTCGACGATGACGATGACGTTTACGGTTGTCTTCAATAATCTCGGCTCCACTCAGACGGGTGCGCACATTCACGCACCGGCCGCTATCGGCGTCAACGCGGGCGTCGCCATCGCTCTCGGCACCGTCGGAGGCACTTCGGGCACGATAACCGGGAGTACTTCCATAACGCCCACTCAGCTCGCCCAGATCAGGCAGCATCTTGGGTACGTGAATGTCCATTCGATGAATTTCCCGGGGGGCGAAATAAGGGGACAGCTTGGTATATCGCGTGTGGTCGATTATGACGGCGACGGTAGAACCGACTACAGCGTCCTTAGATTCCCGAGCGTAGCTCCTCCGGGCGTTTCCGATATAAGCTGGTGGAACCTGAACTCGACTGTCGGCCCTCAGCTCGCTGGCACGTTCGGCGATGCGAACAGGGATTTTCCGACGCCGGGCGATTATGACGGCGACGGTAAGGGCGATCTTGCTTTCTATCGACGTGGTGCGACAGCGGTGGACCAGAGCTCGTTTTATATCGTGAGAAGCTCTGACAGCACGCTGAGATATTTTGCCTGGGGACTCGGAACCGACGATGCGATTCCTCGTGATTATGACGGCGATGGAATAACGGATGTTGCCGTGTTCAGACCCGGTGCCACGGCCATTTCACAAACAATCTGGTACATTCGAAACAGTGCCACGCAGACCGCTAGAGTTGAAGCCTTCGGTCTTACGGGAAACGGGACGAGCTCATTTGACTCACCCGTTCCGGGAGATTACGACGGTGACGGCAAGTTCGACCTTGCGGTCTATCGGTTCGGCCAGTCTCCGGGTAACCATTACATCATTAAGCGTAGCTCTGATTCGGTGGTCACATACGAGCAACTCGGCAACTTCCAGACGGATTACATTGTGCCGGGTGATTATGACGGGGACGGAAAGTACGATCTTGCTGTCGCCCGTACTGGTGCCTTGGGGACCTCGCCGCTTGTTTGGTGGGTCCGCAACAGTTCGACGGGGAACTTGGTAGCTCTCCCCTGGGGCCGATCATCTGATTTCCCGACGCAAGGCGACTACGACGGGGACGGAAGGACGGACATTGCCATCTACCGTGCCGGTGCCGGAACGGCTCAGAGCTTCTTCTGGGTCCGGAACAGCTTCGATTTCAGCGCGGGGATCATCCCTTGGGGAATTGGCAGCGACTTCGCGGTTAATCGATTCGATACTCGCTAGCGCGGTCTTCTTTTTAATCAAAAGCTCCGACGTCCAATAGACGCCGGAGCTTTCTTTTTTGCGTTGTCGTTGGTTGGAACACTATGAGACAATTGCCGCGATGCTCCGCTGGATCACCATCCTAACTGTCGCTTTTGCGCTGTCCATTGCCGTCCCGGGACAGCAGCGCCCGCTGATCACCGACGATATCGACATCACGCCCGCGGGTGCGATCGAGATATCTGCCGGCGTCGATTTCTTTCAGAACGTCAAACTCCCGCTTTCAGGACTGAGAGGCGATCTGACCCGCGTCGGCGATATACGGATGCGAAATGGCTTCGCGTCCAATGTCGAACTGCAGATCGAGGGCGTCGTTCAGAATTTTCTCGCGATCAATTCGCAAAATCTTCCGGCGCCGATCCCTCTCAATATCACGGGCAATTCGACCAGTGATTTCGATGACATCGTCGTATCGGCAAAGGTGCTGTTGCGACGAGAAACGCGTAACGTTCCGGCTCTCGGCATCAAATTCGGTTTCCAACTGCCAAATACCGACCAGGCCCGCGGCATCGGTACTAATCAAATAAACATTTTCAGCAAAGTTATTGTTCAGAAAAAATTCGGCCGGCGTGTAGGGCGAACATCACGCGCGAATGTATACGGCAACATCGGCCTCGGAATCATGAATGCACCGCTCGCAAACTTTACTCAAAACGACGTGATCCTCTATGGCCTGGCTGGAATTTTTGGACTGACCGATCGCATAAATCTTGTCAGCGAAGTAAACGGACGTTACAGCTCTCGATCCGGTGCGGCTCCGCTCGGCACAGAAAGCGTCGGGCAGTTTCGCGTTGGAACACAGATCCGGGCATCCGGTCTTCGTTTCGATACGGCTGCTGTTTTCGGCCTGACAAAGTTCAGCCCTCGCTCCGGCGTAACGTTCGGAGTGACTTATCTTTCACCTGTCTTCGTTCCAATCGCAAAATAAATCTACGGTATATTGATCGGCGAGTGACCGTGCCCGAGCATCGGAGCGGTGCGTATTGCCTCTGAAACAAAATTCTTGGCAATACCGACGGCGTCGACGAGACTCTTCCCAAGAGCTAAATTCGCTGTGATCGCGGCCGCCAGTGTGCATCCGGTTCCATGCGTTGCGGTGGTCTCTATATACTCTGCCTCGAACGTATGAACTTCGTCGCCGATATATAGATGATCGACCGCTTTTCGCCCGGACTGCGTTTCTTGATTTAGATGGCCCCCTTTGATAAGCACATTCTGGGCACCCATCCTCTGCATTTCTTTAGCGGCCGCATGAACATCTACCTGGGTTTTTATCCGCAGCCCCGTTATCCGTTCGGCTTCGGCCCGGTTCGGCGTGACTAGCTCGGACAGTGGAAACAAGACTCTTATCAGCGATCGAAGAGCATCGTCATCGATCAGATCAAATCCGGAGGTCGAACGAACGACCGGATCGACAATCACTTTCGCTGCCCCCATTCTACCGATCAGCTGACCCGTTACTTCGATCACTTCGCGGGTCGGAAGCATCCCTGTTTTCAATGCCGCGATGTCGTAGTCCTCGATGATTGGCTCGATCTGACGGCGGACGTTCTCGGCGGTCTGATGCTCGGCGCCAAATACACCGACCGTGTTCTGAAAAGTTATCGACGAAACGGCCGCGGCGCCAAAGCACCCGAATGACGAGAACGTGTTGATATCGGCGATGATCCCGGCGCCGCCCGAAGGATCGAGACCGGCGATCGTCAAACAAACGGGTTTGGGCATAACAAAACCTCTACGAGTGTACCGGATAAATTTATAGACGTTCGCAAATCGCCCGGCGGGTAGCTTGGTCGTTCAGCGAACGGATCGCGGCGATCCCGGCCGCTCCCGCTGACAGCACGTTCTCGAAGTTGTTTTGATCCACGCCGCCTAGTGCGATGACCGGAAAAGTTTTGAGCTCGCGGCAGACGGCGCTCAAAGATTCGATACCAACGGGCACGCCCTTTCCGGGTGTTTCGAAAATCGGGCCAAAAAAGATGTAGTCGGCACATGAGTCCGCTGCTGTTAATGCCTGCTCGATCGAATGGGTCGAAACGCCGATCACAAGGTCGCTCGCAATAACTCGTCGAACAACGTCCGGCATAAGGGAAACTTCCGGGAGATGCACCCCGTCCGCCCGAGCCGCGATAGCCACATCCACACGATCGTTAACCAGAACGAGCGCCTCCGTCGAGCTCAAAATCTGGACGGCGTCGCTCACGATGTGAAATAACAACCTGGCCGGCAAAGCTTTTTCACGGATCTGGATCAAATTCACGCCGTCCGCCACCGCGTCGCGAATAGTTTCCAATATCTCCGTTTTTTTTATCTCGAAATTCGAAGGATGAGCTTCGCCGGGGGTGATCAGGCAGGTGTATGGACCGTCAGGGAGAGGTTTCACTGTTGTCCGGTTTTCTCGCCGCGGAGCATGGCGACGCTCTGGTCGAAGTGCGCCGCTTCCCAGAACGCGATCACGATGTTCAAGACACCCAGACCGGTGACTGCTCCCCGGAACCAATTCGAAGCAACGGTTCTTTGCAGGATCGCGAAGCCCGCTCGGTCCGTCACAAACACAAGTAGGTAGTTCTCGCCCCAATTCCCAAAAAGCATGTCCCAGGGCGAAAGAACAAGATAGAAGCCAAGCAACAGGCAGAGAACTATGAAAAAAATGACGGTCAGTTTCTCAACCATACCGTCAAATTATAACTTCTTTCTTTTCTTAGCGACAGTCCGCGAATTGCCTCACTAAAAACCTACTCGAAATAGATTCGTTGCCTCACGAAGAAA
>JBDTWZ010000220.1:0-4405 GCA_040006435.1 Acidobacteriota bacterium | reverse complement strand
AGCACTATAAAGACAGGGTCTACCAGGGCAACTCAAAGGGAAAGAATGTCCCTGATTTTCAGGCGTCGCGTCGATACCGGTGAGTTTTGCTTTGGACGCACCGGATCACCTTCGCTGACAGACGCGACAAAGATAGGTCGAGCGTCCCGCCTGGACGATCCGCGTGATGGGCGATTTGCAGGCTGAGCACGGCTCATCTTCGCGATCGTAAACGCGCCACTTCCAGTCGCTGCGATTTCCGTAGATGCTGCCGCCAATGTCGTGCGGAACGACAGGCATCGATGAGCCCAGAGCGATCGCGTCAGCCAACACGAGACGTATGTTTGAAAAGAGAGCCGCGGTCTTTGGTTTTGAAAGTTTCTGAGCACTGATACGTGGGTTCGTTCGCGAAAGAAACATCGCCTCGGCGGCGTATATATTGCCCAGCCCGCAAACCTTTGTTTGATCCAGAAGGAACTCTTTTAGGCTACGTTTCGACGTCCGCAATGTCGTGCGTAGATACTCATATGAAAAGTCTTCACCCAACGGTTCGGGCGCAAGTTTTTTTATTTCCTTTGCTTCACTCAGTTTGCTCGTCCCGACCATCTTCATCAGCCCGAAATGGCGCTGGTCTTGAAATATAAGACGCGTCCCGTCTTCGAAATGAAACACGGCATGCGTGAATTTCGGATCGGGCCACTCGCCGTCAAGCAACATAAATTTGCCGCTCATTCGGAGATGTGTGATCAGCGTCCGGCCGTTGTCAAGATCGAAGAGGACGTGCTTGCCACGACGGTGGACAAAATTAACGTGCGCTCCGTTAAGATCGGCGGAGAATGTTTCGGGATCCGTATCGGGTGCCAGTCGCGGACGGAGCAATTCTGACGAAACGATCTTGCGCTTCGCGACAAGCTTTTCCAGAGATCTGGCGACGATCTCAACTTCCGGGAGTTCAGGCATACGTTAAGGGATGCTCGAATTCGCAAACGGGTGGTCAAGTCCTTGAATAATCCGGAAGGGAAGTTTTGTCACCCAGAACGGCCCCCGGACGAATATCGCAATTCCTGCCGATATAGCAGCTCTTCCCTATGACCGCCCCATCGATCTCGGCCGAGCTTGAGATCCTTGTGTGGGCCCAGATAACCGAATTCGCGATCGAAGCCCTTTCATCCACGTAAACTCCCGGACCGAGAACCGAGTTCGTGATCCGAGCGTGCGGTTTTACAACGCTGCCTTCACCGATTATCGAAATTGAATCGACATCTGCCGTCGTGGCGATATCGCTTACCACGTTTCCCTCGTCGAAAAAACTCTTTATCTTTCCGCTCAGGAAATCATGATGTGCCGACAGATAGCTGGCGGGCGTTCCAACATCTCGCCAATACTCCTGGTCAATTACGTGGGCAAAGAACGCGTGTCTTTTTTCGATAAGGGATGGGAATACGTCGTATTCGAACGAGCAATTCTTACCCGCTGGTACGAGATCGAGAACACTGGGTTCGAGAACATAGAGGCCGGCATTGATGTTCTTTGTCGTAAGATCCGCGACCGCCTCCGGCGACGGTTTCTCGAGAAATCGAAGGACCTCACCTTTTTCCCCCGACTCGACGAGACCGAATTTCGATGGATCCTCAACCGGTGCCAGCAATATTGTTGCTTGTGCTGAATTGGCTCGATGCGTTTCGATGACGCCAGCGACGTCAACGTCCGTGATGATGTCACCGTTAAAGACCACGGTTGTTTTCCGCAGAGACCCGGCCGCGAACTTGTATGCTCCGGCCGTGCCCAGTGGGCTCGGTTCCTTTATGAACCGGAGGTTTACACCGAAGTCGGATCCGTCACCGAGGAGGTCCTCGATCTTATTCGGCTGATAGTTCAGTGAAAGTGTAATATCCGTTATGCCTGCACGAGCGAGAATTTCGAGTTGATATTGCAGCAGCGGACGATTCAGTATCGGAACTATCGGTTTTGGGGTATAAACCGTCAATGGACGCAGCCTGGTGCCTTTTCCGCCGGCAAGGATAAGTGCTTGCATATGAAGTTCTTCTGAGTCAGAAGCTTTAAGCCTAGAAAAAACAAACTCAAAAATCAAAGATTACTTCAACAAACTCACAGGCGGTAGCGTTAAACCTGGACAAATGTTGTTGACACTTTTTTCCGGCCTGTGCTAGTTTATTCTTTGCAGGTATGACCATTTACACACCTGTACGCTCCGACATTTAGCAACCAAAGCCGTATCCTCCTTTGATCCGCTGGGTTCCAGAACGTTTAAAGTCCACCATGATTTTCGACAAAACAAAGGCGATGCGAAATGCCGAACGGTATCTCGCACAGGGGAAGATTCAGTCTGCTATCGGGGAGTATAAGCAGGTTGTCGCCAACGACCCGAAAGATTTTGGAACGCTGAACATGCTCGGCGATCTCTACACCAAGAACGGCGAGAAGAAGCATGCCGTTAGCTGCTATACAAAGGTAGCGGAACATTACAGCAAGCAGGGATTCGCCCAGAAAGCCATCGCCCTTTACAACAAGATCGCGAAAATCCAACCCGGGTCGATCGAGATCACCGTAAAGCTTGCGGAACTCTATAAGCTCAAGGGTTCGGTTAACGAGGCTCGTTCACACTATGGGGCCGTTGCCGAATATTACGAGACGGAAGGCCGAAAGATCGACGCACTTGAAGTTCGAAAGCAGATCGCTTCGCTCGATCCGACCGACACGGCAATTCAACTAAATCTCGCATCGGCATATCTCGCCGAAGATCAGCCGGACCAGGCGGCCGAAGCATTCCACGAAGCTGGCGTTCGCCTGGCGAAGAAATCGAAACACGCGGAGGCGACCGAGGCGTTTGAGAAAGCTCTCGAAATAACGCCGACTGACCCGAAGATACTCGCCGCCTTCGTACAATCGCATTTCGCGCTTGGAACGGCCGCAAGGTCGGCATTGCGACTGGAAGGAATTCATTCTGCTGAACCGAATGATCGCGATGTCCTGCATCTGCTGATCGATTGTTATCTTGAGGCGGGAAATACTGTCGAGGCCGAGAAGACTGTCATCGGGCTCATCGAAAAGGAGCCCGCGACCTATCCGAAGCTTGTCGCGCTTGCCCGGATCTATCTAACAAATAGCGAACCGGAATCGGCGGGCCGAGTGATGGCCATGGCCTCCGAGCACTTGCTTTTAGCTGGCGAGGCCGACGAATTCCAGTCGCTTCTCAACGAGCTGATGGTTCTCGATCCGGAACAGCTCGAAGGATTGCGGCTGAGGGCTCGGCTTTCGGCGTGGCAACGCGATGAGTCGGGAATGCTCGAGGCGCTCGCACAACTAGCGGCGGCCGCGAGGCAAAAGGAATCGGTGGATGACGAGCGATTCGCGCTGTCGCAACTTGTAATGATCGCCCCTTATGAGGTCGATTATACCGATCGACTAAAGCAGATCAATGAGCAGTTCGGCTTTGACGATACATACGCGACAGTGAATTTATTCGATGAACAGTTTTTGAGATCTTCGAAGCCGCCTGAACCCGAGTTAGAAACTTTCACGTCAGAAACACCCCGGCCGCTGGAGGGATCGAACCTTGCCAGTTCAGACGATACTCAATTCGCCGATTTCGCGATCGTCGATGATTCAGGAAATGGTACAGGTGCCAACTTTGCCGAAGCCGACGGAGATACGAACGAAGATCGATTGTTGCGTGAAATCGACAGCATCAAGTTTTATATTGAAAGCGGCTATCTCGAGCTGGCGGACAAGGCGATCGGAGAACTTCAGATCGAGTTCGGTGATCGCGCTGAGGTTCGCGAGTTGGAGGCACATTTCAAACTTCAGGAAACTACGCAAGAAGGCGAACCGGAGCAAGCTGATGCTCCGTCGCTGGAAGTTTCAACTAACGGTAACCAGACACTCACTTCTTCGGGATTTGGAATCGACGATCTGCGCAACGAGTTGGGGATCGACGATGTCGATCTGGCAACTGATTCGGATTACGATACTCACTATCACACGGCCGTCGCATATCAGGAAATGGGATTGCTGGACGAGGCAATAAGAGAATTTCAGGATGCAATCGGGCTTGTCCAGCCAAACGATCCGACCCGCCGCTTTTTTCAGTGCTCGAATCTGCTGGGCCATTGCTTCATGCAGAAATCCATGCCTAAACACGCATTGACCTGGTACCAGCGAGCACTTGAGACGCAGGGTCTTGGCGATGAGGAAAAGCAGGGAATTTGGTACGAGCTTGCCCTTGCATACGAGGCGGAAGGCGATCTGAATAATGCCAGTCGTTACTTCGAACAGGTTTACGCTGAAAATATAGATTTCCGCGACGTAAGCGAACGGGTAAAGAACATCGCTGTCGGCCACTAGTCCGGACCCTATTGCCTCATTAGAAAATCTACTCGAACGGCTATTCATTGCCTCATCAAAA
>JBDTWZ010000219.1:0-4425 GCA_040006435.1 Acidobacteriota bacterium | reverse complement strand
ACCGATAACGATCCGAACCTTATCCTCGAGCGACATCGGCCGAAGCGGGAAAGTGTCCTTGTCGAAGAACTGGAACGTCTCAGTCGATTTGGACATCTCGACCATCTTTCCCATCCGAAAGCCGAGCAGGATTCCCTGTTTGACCCACGTATTCGCGTGCCAGTTTCCGTCCGCATCCTTCAACGCCGATCGAATTTCTCCGCTCCGCAACGCAAGGCGGAATTCTTCGAACACTTCGCGATCTCCGGCGGAGAACTCGGCATTGCTGACCAGGGATTCGATCTTTTCCTTTAAACTCATTTTTTAGAATTAAACTGTCTCTTGGGTATTTTGCCTTTGGACTTTGATCAAAGGGCAAAGACCGACGTCCTCATTTCAACAATCCGCCTTCTTTCATCACGGCCCGCAACTTCGCCTGCGTTTCCTTTGTCACCGAAACCAGCGGCAAGCGCAGATTTTCTTCCAGAAGTCCCATCTCTTTCATCACGAACTTGCACGGTGCCGGCGATGACTCGATAAAGTTCGCTTCCATCAGATCGAGGATCTTGAAATGGATCTTCCTGGCGAAATGATACGACCCCGCGAGCGCGTATTCGACCATCTTCGACGTTTCTTTTGGCATCTCGTTCGCACAGACAGAAACCAGACCATCGCCGCCGAGTGAAATGAATGGTAACGCCGTCGCGTCATCTCCGGAAAATACTTTGAAATTCTTCGGACGATTTTTCAGTATCTCCATCACCTGCGAGAAATTTCCGGACGCCTCTTTAGTCGCGACGATACTCTCGTATTTTTCGGCGAGCTTGAGCGTCGTCTCAGCGGAGATGTTCGAAGCCGTTCTTCCGGGAACGTTGTAGAGCATGATCGGCAGATCGCGAACCGATCGTGCGATTTCGGAAAAGTGCGCAAACATCCCGGCCTGCGTCGGTTTGTTGTAATACGGTGCAACGACGAGTGCCGCGTCAGCACCCGCTTCGCGCGCCTTGCGCGTGAAATCTATTGTCGCGGCGGTGCTGTTGCTTCCCGTTCCGGCGATGACCTTTGCCTTCGTTCCCTTCGCGACATCGACCGTCATGCGTATAACGTGCAACCGCTCGGCGCCGGACATCGTCACGCTCTCGCCGGTCGTCCCGCACGGAACAAGTAAATTTACGCCGCCCTTGATCTGCCGTTTTACGAGCAATCGGAAACAGTCGTCGTCGATCGAGCCGTCCTTCTTGAACGGTGTCACCAGCGCCGTCGCGCATCCGAGCATCCAGTCAACTTTGATAGTCATAAATAGATCAGTACCACCTGCGGTAGCGGGTGGGTTACGATAAGTTTATTGATGTCCAACAAGCCCTCGAGATTTCTAAGTTCAACCCGCCCGCTACCGCAGGCGGTACTGACAAGAAGCGATTGGCTACCGCAAGCGCTTCTCACATATCTCATCGATCACATCCGTGAACTCGTAAAACCCTTTCTTCCCTACTACCCACTCAGCGGCCATCAGCGCTCCGGCGGCAAAGCCTTCGCGTGAACGGGCCGTGTGCTCGAACATTATCTGATCAGCCGGGCCATCGAAACCGACGCGATGTGTACCCGGAATATTTCCGGCCCGGGTGGCGGACACGCCGAATTCCTTTTCGAAGTGCCGCTCGACGATGTCCTTCAATTTCAAAGCGGTGCCGCTCGGAGCATCCTTTTTACGCGAATGATGTTGCTCTTCGATGAAGACTTCGTATTCGGGAAACTTTGCGAACAGCTCCGACGCAAAATCGACGACGCGATAAAACAGGCTTACACCGATCGAGAAATTCGCACCGAATACAAACGTGCCGTTAGCATCGCGAACTAGTTTTTCTATTTCATCGCGCTCCGCGTTCCAACCCGTCGTTCCCTCGACAAGCGGCACGCCGACGATCATGCACGCTTCGACATTCCGCCGCACTGCATCGCCCGTTGTGAAATCGACGGCGACGTCAGCGCCGGACAATTTCCCCGCAAGCTCGTTGGCAGATAAGCCGGCAGCGTTTTCGTCGATCACGACAGCCACCTCGTGTCCTTTTTCTTGGGCCAGGCTTCGAATGAGTTTCCCCATCGAACCGATCCCGATCAACGCAATATTCATTTCTCAGTAAAATTCATCTTCCGCATCAGCTCAATAAATCTGGGCTCCGAGCGCATATTGTCCCATTTCAAATCGACCTTTAGAAACACCATCAACGCATCTCGCTCCGCAAATGACCTCTCCAACAGATCTAGTGCCTTGTCACGTTCGCCCAGTGCACTATATATCGCGGCAAGCCCATAAGAGGGCACGTAGCGCGTCGCACTTCTGTTTTCCAAATCACGGATTACCTTACGCGCGGCGTCGATCCTTCCGGCCACGGCGTGAGCATAGCCGACCGTGGCTATCGCCTCTGAATTGCCGCGAGTGAGCTCCGCGGCGGTTGTTGCCGAATCTACTGCCTCATCCAACATTCCTTTCTTAAGATATATTCGTGACATGAACAGCGGAGCAAGCCAAAAGTTCTTGTCCATTTCCGCGGTTGCCGTTAGCACTCTCAACGCCTCGTCATCCTTGCCGGCGAAAAAGAGTATCTGACCCTCGAGCGCGTTTGTCACGAGGCTTACCGGGTCGAGTTCGCGGGCGCGCTTTATCTCGGCGAGCGCCTTGTCGTGCCGACCTGTGTTCGAAAGCAAATGTGCGTACGCGAAATGCGATTGCGAGCTATTCGGGTCGAGCTCCAACGCTCGAAGATGATGCCGTTCAGCCGTTTCAGGATCAAAGTCGTACCAAAAAGAAATTACCGCAAGTGCGGTGTGAGCCTCGGATAACGAATTATCCAGTTCGGCGGCCTTTAGGGCGTAGGCTTTCGCCTTCGGCACCACCTCGCGCGGGCGCGCGTCATTCGTTAGCAACATTGAGCGGTACGTATTTGCAAGTTCGACATAGGCAAGCGCGTAACTCGGATCGATGTTGATGGCCTGTTCGAAATACGCGATTCCCTTCTGAACCTCCGGCAATACGAGCCGTGCCGAATGAAACTTACCCTTACTAAACAACTGGTATGCTTCGAGATCATCCGTGTAGTTCTTTGTCGTTCTATTGCCCAGCGTCGCGCGCAATGCCGACGCGACGCGAGCCGAAATTGAATCTTGAAGGGCAAAAATATCCGTCGATCTTTCGTCGTACTGGTCAGCCCACAATTGTTTTCCGTCGCTTACGCGCAATAGCTTTGCGGATATCCGGACCCGATCGTCCGCAAGCTGGATACCGCCATCCAGTACGGCATCTACGCCCAGCAGCCGTCCCGCCTCAACCGGATCTTGGTCGATAGAAGCGAATCTTCGAACCGTCGCGAGCGGCCGCACCGATATCTGATAGCCGCCGCTGAGTTTTGAGATCAACGTATCCGCCATGCCGAATTCCATCGACTCGTCCCGGTTTTCAGATACAAGCGGCTTGAACGGCAAAACAGCCAGCGAGCGGATAGGAGCGGTGTCAGTGTTCGGAGAGTTTTCGCTCCAGAGCAAGAACCCGGCCGTGCCAAGACCGAGCAACACAACAGCAGCCAGGCCGATGAGCCATCGCCGTCCGGAGCCGACAGCATCTCGCGCAACGACCTCGGAAGTCGTCTCTGGCGTCGAATCTGTTAGGGCTCTGTCGACTCCTTCGAGATGCGATGCGGTGTGCCGGACGGCAACGTCCGCGACAAACTTATAACCGCGGCCTGGAACCGTCGCAATAAACCGATTTTCCCGGTGCTTTTCTCCCAGGGCTCGGCGCAACGCGGAAATGTTTTGCGTCAGATTGTTCTCTTCGACGATTGTGTCCGGCCATATCGCGGACATGAGTTCGTCTTTTTCGACGACCGTTCCCGCCCGCTGCACTAGGTAAAACAAAATATCCAATGCCTTTGGCATCAGCGAGACAACCTCGGCATTCGCGCCGAAAAGCAGTCGTTTGTCGGCATCGAAAAGGAATCCGTCGAATTCGTAAAGTTGTCGTTCGTCTCCAGTCACCGTAGTCCTCACAAATTCTCACAAAATCTCAGGCTGATTCTAACGATTTTCACAAAGGAATTGCGGAATTATGTCACACATCGACCGAACTAACTCCTGTTTCGGTTGAAATCTAGACTGACACAAGACAATAAGAGGAAAGAAAATGAAAATAGATTTAATCAATACAGTTCGCGGAACCATGATGGTCGCGGTTCTTACACTAATCATGACGGGAGCGTGTCTGGCGCAAGAGAGCAAAGGCGGCGGTAGACTTGCGGGAACGTGGGACGCCGTCGTGCGCATAAAGGACTGCACAACGGGTAACGTTCTAAACACCTTCGCGTCGATCGCATCATTTAATCAGGGGGGGACTTCGATCGGCTCAACGTCCGGTCTGCCGCAAGCTTCACGAACACCGGAACACGGCATTTGGCG
>JBDTWZ010000218.1:0-4427 GCA_040006435.1 Acidobacteriota bacterium | reverse complement strand
CCTTGTGTCGGGCAAAATATCGAATACGTGGGGTTACTTGGTTAAGGGAAGTACGGCGGCCTATTTTAAGCGGGTATATGTCATACCTTCAGAGAATTACATTGTCATTCTTGAGCCCGACGAAAACCCGAATAACTATTGGTTCTCTAGCGCGTTTATTCCTAACACCCCGTACTACATAATGCGGCTCACAAGCGGGCAAAAAATGATATTTAAAAATTAGAGACCTCGGTTATTTCTAACCGAGGTCAATGTCATACCAGCAAGTCTTTCGACTCCTGTGTAGGATCTGCCAGCGAAAATCTTAGTCCCACCCCTCAAAGGAAAGGCGCCTAAGCGCCACTAGCATCGGTAATAAGATACCACAATAACCAGAAAAGGATGTCAAGAAAATAGGCATTAAAACCTAAGTGACTAGAATTGCGACACTTATCCGCGTTCTTTGAAGAATGACAATATGCTAGTTTTGCTGATCCGTGTGAACAAAAAAGTTATGCTCGCGGTTCTCTTCTTTAGCCCCCTCTTCGCTGGCAATTCTGTTCGCTTCTTCGCTCGTCTCGCATGATACAAAAACCTCGCCTTCATCATCGCCATTCTTGGACTCTTTCATTACATCGTATCGCGCCATAATCACTTCTCCTTTGATTCTTTCTTCACCTTCTTTTCCCGCTCCTGAATCTCTTTCTTCGGAACACTAACTAGCTTGCGTGTTAGATCCTCGAATCGCTTGTATTCTTCTGAGGGCGTCTTTTCTTCTGCTTTCTTGCTCATAATATCAATCGCGCATTGTACCTATTATAACTGGAAACGCGCACCGTTACGTTTATTATCAACATCACGTCATTAGGTGATCCGTTTTCCTGTGGTTTGGTCAAGAGCCTGTCGGTTTTAATGTTGAGTTCTGAGATTAGGGCGTCATCCTCTAGTAATACGAATAACGGATCTTCACCCTCGGCTGGCACCGCACTGCCGAGTTCCCCGCCGTCCGATGGAATCCGCAGGGCATCCATTAGGGTTTTGATTCGATTATCAACATCCCCGCCGTGTCCCACTATTGATCCGGGATCAGATCGCCGCAAGAAAAGAATATCCAGTCCGCAGACCAATTCAAGTTCCTTACTAACGAGTGGCACAAAACTAAAGCCATTGGAGCGAACAAAGCGTTTGGCTAGCTTCTCAATATAACTCTCGTCATAGTCGGCTAGTGACACCATGCGGAGCAAATGATCCAGGCCCACTAGTGCCTTATCTTGATTCTCTACGATCTTCTTGACGTCTTCAGGTTCGTCGTCCCCGGCTGGCTCCATCCTCAAGCCTTCAAGGATCGGACTTCTAACCAGGCGTTTTCTGAACGCCGCTAAGCCCGGATGCCGGCGCCATAACTCTACCAACTGCCAGTGAAGTTGTCGGCGGATTTCGTGCTTTTCACGCACACGAGTATCCCTTTTACTAGCGGTTTTTAACGACCCCTCATAAATTAGTCGGAACTGCATAAGTTCGGTATATCCGCCCCCATCATCGGGCGGATCGCTCCAATGATAAGAGAGTGGTGTCTCATACAAAGTTATCACCTCCTTCTAGGTGAGGCAAGTATATTATTGCCTTAGACAAGGAGGGAGTCGGAAGTGGGTCGATGCGAATCCGTGATTCACCGCTTTATTCGCGCTTGTTGATTTATTTCGTGTTTCTTCGTGTAATTTCGTGGTTACAGTCCTAAGAATTACACGAAGAAACACGAACGACCACGAACACGCGGGCTGAAACTTCGGCCTGACCCCCTTACCGGGAAATCTGAAAATTTGGAGAACCGCGATCCTATGTCGTATACTCGACACAACCCTCGAGCTCGAATGAGCATGGCAAAGAAGATACTTGTTGTTGAAGACCTGACGGATATTCGGAAAATGATGAAGATCATGGTCGAACTCTACGGCTATGAGGTCATCGAGGCACGAGACGGAGCCGAAGCCGTAGAGCAGGCACGCGAACATCGGCCGTCATTGGTATTGATGGATCTTGCGATGCCGCTTATGAACGGAGCGGATGCGGCCCGCGCTATCAAAAGCACCGAGAGCTGCGAAAACATTCCGATCATTGCGGTGACCGCATACCAAAATATGGACGAAGAAGCCCTCGACGCGGGCTGTGCAAGCGTCATCCATAAGCCGGTCGACTTTCTAAAGCTTAAGACACTTCTCGCCGAATACGCAGTTTGATAGACGACTCGAAACTGGATAAAAGAAAATCCGCAAAGCATTTTTGCTTCGCGGATTTTTTATTTCATGACGACTGCTAAGGCGGTCGTGCTACGGTTCGGCAATAAAGTCGAATCCCGCGACATTGTCGCTCATGGAAAGGGCTCGTGTGGGATTTGCAAAGCTATGACGCTTTGCCTGAACAGTCACGATGTAGGTTCCGATCGCAAGGTCTTCGACGTTGTAGTAGCCCATCGAGCCGGTGGCCGTGATCCGAGGTTCAGTCAGGCCGCCACCCTCGATGGTGATTAACGCATTGCGAATTCCTCTGCCTTCCGCATCGGTGACACGGCCGGACAAAGACACTCCGGCGGCCGTGGGCCCGATCAACTCGATTCCCCATCCACCGGCTATCGTTCCCGGAGCCAACTGGTTTAGTGATCCGCCGTTGTCGTCGTAGACGTAGAGCGTCCACGCCCCGTTTCCATTCAATCCTCCGAAGATCGTATTCATAAACGCGGATCGGGCGGGTGTACCACCCGGACCGGGTTCCGCGTACGGACCGGCCGGTGCCGGAGCCGGGAACATTGAAGCCGGCAATTCCCAACTCGACGGCTTGTAGCTGCCCGAACTAATTGTCGTTGCATCGGGCAGGAACAGCGCTGAGTTGTCGTTGAACGTGATCGTCGTACCTGGCCCTATTGCACCCGTACCGCCGGCGTCAGCCATCAGAACGAACTTCTGCCCGCCGGGCCCGACAAGCAAGAAATTAAGATCGTCCGCCACATCGTCACTGATATCGAATAGCGTCACACGAACGTAATAAATGTTCGATGTTGCTCCCGAAACGTTGATCACGGAACTGGTGACGGCTCCGTCGGTGATCGCGATGGGGTTCGTGTTCTGGAACTGCGTCGCAGCCTCGTTGATCGTCGCGACCGCCATCGAGGGTGAACCGAGAGTCGCGTTCATCGGATTCGAGAGAGTGATGTTAAAAGTTTCCGGGAA
This sequence comes from Acidobacteriota bacterium, assembly GCA_040006435.1. Classification (GTDB taxonomy): domain Bacteria; phylum Acidobacteriota; class Blastocatellia; order Pyrinomonadales; family Pyrinomonadaceae; genus OLB17. The sequence continues at coordinate 1,224 of JBDTWZ010000218.1, read as the reverse complement.
CTCGTTAATCATGTCCGCACAGATCGGGATGTTAACCGTCTGCGAAGTTTGCGTTCCGGTAAACGTGACGGTCGTGTTTTGGGTTTCGTAATCAGCTGCTCCCGCGCACGTGCCACCGGTGGCGTTTCCGCCCCCTGTCGTGAACTGAACGCTCGAGGTGCCGCTGCCGGTACCGCTCCGCTGAACCGTTACGACCATCGTCTGCGATTCATCCTGGATATAGGTAGATGAATCAAGGGTGATCACCGGGAGGTCATTATCGGTGATCGTAAGAACGGCGGTGCTGGGCATGCCCAGGGTTCCGCCACCCGTGACGTTCGATAATCCGAGATTGACCGTCTCATCGCCCTCGAAGATGGTATCGAAGCATACCTCGACAAAGAACATTTTCGTTGTGTCGGTCGGATTGAACGTCAGTGTTCCTGATGGGGTTACGTAGTCGACGCCCACTGGTCCGCACATCGCCCCGCCGGTCGCAGTGCCACCGGCATTCACGCCGAAATCGACTGTCACCGTATTACCGAGCGCTCCCGAACGCGTGACGGAGATGTTGATTCCCGTCACGACACCGCCGTCGCCCGAAAGGCTTTCGGCCGTCGTGTACGTCGCCGAGCTGAACTGAACAGTCGGCTGGACGTCGTTCTCGTTGATCGTGACCGTCGATGTCGACGGCGTTCCCGCAGTCGCTCCACCGGTGAAAGTGCCGAGCGAGGCGTTAAACGTCTCATCCGAACCTTCAAACACCGTGTCGTCGCATATCGGAACATTAACCGTCTGCGAAGTCGAACTGCCCGCCGTGAAGTTCACCGTCTGTGCCGTATTCACGTAATCGACGGTGCCGCCGCATGCGGCTCCGCCGGTGGCCGTGCCGCCGCTGAACGAAACCTGTGCCGACACTGCATTGTCCGTTCCGCCCGTGCGGGTGACGGTCAAAGCGATATTTGGTCCGGCCTCGCTGCCGTTGTACGTCGCCGACGAGAATTGAAGGGTTCCGGGCGTGGCCTGAACTGTCAGGACGACATCGTTGCCGCTGCCGCCTATGTAAGAGATCTGCGCCGGACGCGTTCCGCCGAGGAAGCTCGGGATCAGCGCGCCTTCGGCCAATCCGGCGAATGTACCGCTGACCGCATCGGATAGGTCGTTGTTAATGATCACAAAGGTTTGCCCGACCGCCGGGACAAAGCCGCCGAAGGCAACCGGAGCCGCCAAGGTGCCGCCCAAAGT
>JBDTWZ010000217.1:0-4458 GCA_040006435.1 Acidobacteriota bacterium | reverse complement strand
GTTGCGATGAGCGCGTTGACCGCACTTACTTACGTCGCCAGCGATAAAAGGTGGGCCGAGTATCTCGATATCACTTTCAATCCCGCCTCGGCCGAGCTTACGGTCTTTTGCGGTGCGATGGTGGGCGCGAGTCTCGGATTTCTTTGGTACAACTCGCCGCCAGCAGAGGTGTTCATGGGCGATGTCGGGAGTCTTGCCATCGGAGGAGCTCTTGGTACGGTAGCGATACTTACAAAGCAGGAGTTTCTGCTTCCGTTTATCGGCGGCGTGTTCATCCTCGAGGCTTTGTCGGTGATGCTTCAAGTCTCGGTTTTCAAGCTGACAAAGCGGAGCGGCCAGCCGGGGCGGCGTATCTTTAAGATGACGCCTCTGCACCACCACTTCGAAATGACTGGGTGGAAGGAACCGAAGATCGTGTTCAGGTTTTTGATCGTCGCCGTACTGTTTGCGTTGTTGAGTTTGTCGACATTAAAACTGCGGTGATTTTCCCGCGAAAGACGCGAAAGGACGCGAAATAATCCTTTCATTGTTCGTGTTTTTTCGTGTATTTCGCGGGCAATAAAAATGGAGATTGTTGATCGGAAGACTTTAATCCTCGGTGCCGGCAAATCCGGCGTCGCATCCGCGAAGTTCCTCGCCGAACGCGGTGCTGTTGTCGCTCTTCATGATCAGAAGCCGGTCGAAGAATGGAGTGACGCTGCGAGATCTTTGAAAGAGCTGCACAATGTTGGATTGATATCCGGCGATCTTCCGTCGTGGCTTCTTGATCAGATCGATCTTGTGGTCATCTCGCCCGGTGTTCCGACGAACACGATCCCGGCGCGTTATGTTGACAGGAAGGACGGCGAGGTTATCGGCGAGATCGAGCTCGCATATCGTTTTATGAAAGGTCGCATCGTCGGTATCACCGGATCGAACGGTAAAACGACCACGACGACGCTGATCGGTGAGCTTTTGAAAAATGCGGGGATCGTAACCCAGGTAGGAGGCAACATCGGAACGCCGCTGCTCAGCCTGTCGACAAACTCGACGGACGAAACATGGACGGTGGCCGAGCTTTCGAGCTTTCAGCTTGAGACGATCAAAGATTTTCGGGCGAACGTTGCGATCTGTCTGAACGTCACGCCGAATCATCTCGACCGATACGAATCGTTTGCCGACTACGCCGCTGCGAAACATCGGATCTTTCTCAATCAAACCTCGGACGACGTTGCCGTGCTGAATGCGGACGACGAGATCACATCGACGTGGAGAAGCGGGTTGAGGGCAAATGTTGTCTTCTTTAGCGTGAGGCGCGAACTGGATGAAGGCATGTTCCTCCGCGAGCGTCAGCTCATCTGCCGGGCGAACGGCAAAGAGAAGGTATTGACAACGCGGGACGGAATCTTTCTTCGCGGTCTGCACAATGTAGAGAATGTTCTGGCGAGCTTTGCGGCCGGCCTCGCGTGTGGAGCCGGTCTTGAGTCGATGAGCGAAACGGTCGCCAATTTCAAGGGCGTCGAACATAGGATCGAGTTCGTCGCTGAGATTGGTGGTGTAAAGTTCTACAACGATTCGAAAGCGACATCCGTCGACGCGACTCTAAAGGCGCTCGAAGCAATGACGGAAGGCGATGGCAAAACGGTTTTGATACTCGGCGGTCGCGGAAAGAACGCTCCGTACGCGCCGCTCGTTGATCTTATCGACAGATCCGTTCGTGCGATCATTGTGATCGGTGAGGATGCGGACAATATCGAAGATCAGCTCCGTGGGCATGCGGATATGATCCGCGCAGCGTCGATGGATGAGGCGGTCGAGAAGAGTCTTGATAATGCACGCCCGGGCGATGCCGTACTGCTTGCTCCGGCATGTGCAAGCTTTGATATGTTCGAGAGCTTTGAAGAACGCGGGGAGATTTTTAAGAAAGCGGTGGAGAAGTTCAACAAACTTCAGTTTGTTGAAAACGTCGGTTAGAGGTGGCCATCGGCTACCGACAAACTAAAGTTTGTCGAACGATAATGACGACTCGAATTCGTATGGACTGGTTTATGTTTGCCATCGCGGCGGGGCTTGCCCTGTTCGGTACGATGATGGTTTACAGCGCCTCGGCAATGATCGCTCATCGCGAAACCGGCGGCGCAAGCCAGTTCACATACTTTTACAAGCAGTTCGCATTTACCGCGATAGGCGTGGCCGCCATGTTCGTCGCGAGCCGGATCGACTACCGGCGATACCAGGCTCCGTGGGTCGTATACGGTGCACTTGCCTTCACCGTCGTTTGTCTTGTCGCCGTGTTTGTCTTTCCGGAGATCAACGGTGCGAGCCGCTGGATAAGATTTGGCGGATTCTCGTTTCAGCCCTCCGAGATGGCAAAGATAACGCTGCCATTGTTTCTCGCGTACTTTCTGACGAAAAACGAAACGTCGGTCGGCGAATTACGATCGACGGTCGTGCCATGTATCGGCGCTCTTGTCCTGCTCGGCGGTTTGATATTTCTCGAACCCGATCTCGGAACCGCGATCGTCTTATGTGCGATCTTTTCCGCGGTCTATTTCGCCGCGGGAGCAAAGATCGTTCATATCGCATCGGTCGCGGCGCTAATGGTGATCGCCGGAGCTGGCGCTATCCTTCTTGCACCGTGGCGCGTCGAGCGTTTGATGGCGTTTCTCGATCCGTTCAAACATTCGGACGATGCCGGCTATCAGGTGGTTCAGTCGCTCTACGCGATCGGTTCCGGTGGAGTCCTAGGCGAGGGTTTTGCGAAAGGTACGCAAAAGCTTTTCTATTTGCCGTACCCCTATTCCGATTTTATCTTCTCGGTCGTTGGTGAAGAATTTGGTCTGGTTGGCACTCTCGCGGTCGTGCTCGCATTTGGCCTGTTGCTATGGCGGGGAAGTCGCGCGGCGCTAATGGCCCCGGACAGGTTCGGAACGTTGCTCGGGATCGGGCTGATCACCGGAATCATCGTGCAGGCGCTTTTTAACATTAGTGTCGTCATCTCGATCTTGCCGGCGAAAGGAATTCCGCTGCCATTCATTTCCTACGGCGGCTCGTCTGTGATCGTTACTATGACCGCGGTCGGTGTGCTGCTGAACATTTCGCAGAGATCGAGTGCACCGGTCGACTCTCATGACGACTCGGTCGTGCACCGGAAGAAGAACAGAAATCAACGGTGAACGGTGGACGGTGAACGAGATCGGTTGGTCGATGGTACGTTATAACTGGTGATTCACAGTATGAATTTCCGATGCCTTGCTCAGGTGAAGGCTTTTGCGTTAAGTGATGAAAGTACTAATTGCCGCAGGCGGAACGGGCGGACATATTTATCCCGGGATCGCCGTCGCCAAAGAGATAATGCGGCGGGACAATTCTTCGGAAGTGTTATTTGCCGGTACGGCACGGGGGCTTGAAACACGGATAGTTCCCGAGAACGGTTTTCAGCTTTCTTTGATAAATAGTGTCGGATTAAAGAATGTCGGAGTCGTCGGAAAAATAAAGGGGCTTGCGGTCCTGCCCCGGAGCTTCTTGGAGGCTCGACGGTTGATCAGGGAGTTTAAACCTGACGTCGTCGTGGGAGCCGGCGGATACGTTTCAGGTCCTGTTTTGATGATGGCGAGCTTGATGCGGGTTCCGACGCTGGTCATGGACTCGAACGCCCTGCCCGGATTTACAAACCGTCGGCTTGCGATGTTCGTCGACAAAGCAGCACTAACGTTTCCGGAAGCTTTATCGTTCTTTGGAAAAAAAGGCGTCGTGACGGGCAATCCGGTTCGGGCGGAGTTTTTCGAGATCGCCGAACCAGAATCCAGTAACAAAATGCGGTTGCTTATCTTTGGCGGATCGCAGGGCTCACGGGCGATAAATAATGCGATGGTGGATGCGTTATCGAAGTTGAGGATTGATCGTGAAAGTTTGGAGATCACCCACCAAACGGGTGACTTCGATTTTGAAGTGGTGCGTGAGAATTACAACCGGGCGGGTTGGAAAGACGCCGATGTGCGGCGATATATCTTCGACATGGTGTTGGAATTTGCGAAGACCGATTTGATAATTTGCAGAGCGGGTGCAACGACCTGTGCCGAGCTCGCCGCCGCCGGTAAAGCTTCGATCATGGTGCCGCTGCCGACAGCGGCAGACGATCACCAGAGGAAGAATGCAGAAGCGATGCAGAATGCCGGAGCTTCAAGGATGATATTGCAGAGGGATTTGAGCGGCGAAAGCCTCGCAAACGAAATTTCGGATTTGGCAGCGTCACCGGACGCGATTGCGCAGATGGAGAGTTCGGCGAAGAAAATGGCTCGGAGCGACGCCGCGGAAGTGACGGTAGATTTGATCGAAGGACTTGCGAGGGAGAGGGAAGAGGGAAGAGGGAAGAGGGACGAGGGACGAGGGACGAGTGATAAGTGATAAGTGATAAGTGATAAGTGACCACTGACCACTGACCACTGACCACTGACCACTGACCACTGACCACTGACC
>JBDTWZ010000216.1:0-4483 GCA_040006435.1 Acidobacteriota bacterium | reverse complement strand
TGGGTCGTCGCCCGGAAAAGCCCTCGATAAAACGGCTCCTCGGCAAAAAGGATGACATGCCCACTACCGCGCGGTTCGTCGATGACGTAGGCCGTTCCCTTGAGCAGCTTTTCCGTATTTCCTTCCCAAACAAAGCCGGATATCGTGAGCGGCTTTTTCGGATTGGCATCGAAGACCAGAGCGTTCGAACCTTCCTTAGAATACCTGAAAAAATATCCGCTAGCGAGAATTACCGGGAGCTCGTCGGCGTTGACACCGTACGTCAGGTATGTAGTCCGGTCGACTGTCGCACGCATGATCGAACCGGGCAGCGCTTCGGGAACGCGATTGGCATTTGCCGATGGCGATGCGATCGGCGGAAGCGTCGGCGGGATGTTGTCGGCCTTGTCGGATCGCATCTCGACGGTCGGGTTCGGATCGAGTTCAGCGGCACTGGATCGGGCGGAGGGAGTTGGCGAAGGCGAAGCTGAGGACGAAGCTGAAGCATCCTTCTTATCCTTCTCCTTCTCCTCGTCGTCTTCGCTGCCGACCAGCTTTGCCGTTGTGAGACCGACATCTTTTAGTGCTGCGAAAACCGACGCACCGCGCGTTGTAACAATGGTCCCGCCGCTCGATGCCCACTCTTTCAAAATATTGATTCCAGCCGGTCCGAACGACGAGAAGTAGCGGCTGACTGAACCGTCGGGCAATATCACGACGTTGTAATTCTTCAATGCACCGTTACGGATGGCAGCCGTCGAGAGGGGCGTAAAGGCAATGCCGTACTTATCGAAAGTCCACCAAATGGATCCGTACGATTCGCCATCGACGCCTTCATCACCGACGAGCGCGATCTTTGCAGCTTGAATTGCGACAACCGCTTCGCCTCCGACTCCCGTATCGCCCTCGTCAGCATATCCAGTGTTAGCCGCGATAACTCGAACACCCATCTCCCCCGCAGCTTTTGCGACCGCGTCATGTATCGTTTCAGCATTACGAGTAACGCGGATGACGAACGTTCCTGCCGGCCAGTTTCGACCTGCGGCATTCAATGAACGAGTCGTCACAGCGACGCGGACGCCTTGCTGCGCGAGCTTTATCATCATCGCGGCGGCAGTGTCAGTCTCATACGGAACGATATAGGCGATCTGAGCTCGGCCCGAAACCGATCCGCGTTTTTCGGCGTTTAAGATATCCTCCGTCACGCGATTGCCGGTTACAGCTGTCGCGTCCTCGGTCCAGTACGCGTCGACACCAAACGCCAACGGCAGCGACCACGCAGTCAGATCGTAAAAACCGTAGTCTTCCTTAGCCTGGCTCTTGCCTCGGAGTTGGTTCCGATTGAACCTCCGCATGTTTTCATCGACAAATGCCTTGTCTTGCGGCGTGTCTTGCTCAAGGACGGTCTTTATAAGGATCCGCTGCGGCTGATCGAGATCGATAACGTATGATCCGGCCGGAAATGTACGAGCTACCGCCCTGGAATCTTTCTCCATGTAAGTGTGGGCGGAAGTCGATCGGAACGCGGCCGTTGCGTGCGTCACCTCGATGTTGGAGCGACGAAGAACTTCGATAAGTTCCGCCGCTTTGACACGATCGCTGCCGGGTTCGATGACAACGCGCTTAATTTTTGACCTCGCATGATCCTGCATCCCCTTTGCCCGGAAGTCGTAAAAATCCCGGATGCGTTCTGCCTTGCGCTGCGCCGTTACCTCAAGCGTAGTCATCGACGCTACATAATGTTTCGCGATCGAGGATCGAAAAGTTGCGATCGTTCCGTCATCCCGCGTCCACCGCAGCCCCTTAAATCCACCTCCATCAGTTTCGTATGTCATCCCGATCGCGCCGTTCAACGATGGATACATGTCCCAGTAGCCGGGATAGAACGCGTCGAAAACATCCCGAACGTAGTACTCCCATTTATTCGAATCAAAGGCTGCGGCATTCGCACGACCGTAAATGTCCATCCATCGATTGGATACCGGCTGCGGCAAATTCGGATTGATCGGCAGAGCAACAGGCGGGAAAAAATATTGCGAAGTCTGTCCGTGATGGTCGACCGCCACGTGGGGGTTCCATTCGATGTACGCCTTCTGCATGTTCTGCGTTTCTTTCTGGGTCATCGCGAGCGTGTCGCGATTTAGGTTGAAACGATAGTGGCTGAGCCGACCGTAGATGCTCCACGGCTCGCGATGCTCTATCGCATTTCGGTCTGCGTTGCCCGTCGCGACCGAGTTGTACCAGGTGGCAAAACGCTCATGCCCGTCAGGATTCTCGCCCGTTACGACGAGCACGACAGTGTTCTTGAGAATGTCGAGCGTACGCGTTTCGTTCGACGCGGCAAGCTGATATACCACCTGCATCATCGTCTCGAAAGACGACGATTCGTTTCCGTGGATCGTATATGCCATCCACGCGATCGACGGAATGTTCTGTGCGATCGTCGCTGCGTCGCCTGCCGATGTCCGTCGCGGATCGGTGAGCCGCGCGTTTTGGGCCTTGATCTCGTCAAGCCGCGCCAGATTCTCCGGCGACGAGATTGCGACGAGATGCATCATCCGATGTTCGTTCGTCATTCCGATGTCGAAAACTTTTACGCGGTCGGGCGCGGCCTTTGCTATATCGTCGATCACCTTCTCCATCTGTGCATAGGTGGTGTGATGATCGCCGACATCGAACCTCAGGCTAGTCTGCGGGCGCGGAACATTGGGACGATAATCGCCGCGTGTGTAGAAATCGAACTTTTCTTCCGGTTGAGCAAATACAGCACCGGTGACGAACAAACAGACGAGCAGACGGACGACAAGGTTCGCGAAATTCATAATCATGTTGAAGCTGATGAGAGCAGAATCGGTTTTTTAATTGTTACGGGACATCCAAATACTAAACTGAAATGGTGTTAACGCAAAAACTCGCCGCAAGGTTCAAACGCTTGTGGCTTTACGAAAAAAGCACCGCGCCTAGACACGCGGTGCGTCTTGAGAGTCAAAAACCAGCAAGCGGCTTATGGGGTCATATTGACGCCGAAATCGAAGAACTTTGCACCCACCGCCGAGCTCGCATTCGAATTGCCCGAGTTGATCAGGTAAAAGGCGTACTCACCTTTTTGCAGAGGCGTGCTTGAAGTGATCTTGAAAACTCCATTTCCCAGATCCTGCGCGTTGAATTGAACGACGTATTCGTCCGATAGCCCGCCTTTCGCGCCGAAAGCATTTGCTTTTCCGATGGTCACTTCGCGATTGTCGCTACGCTGGTTGAATCGGATCATCGCAAATTCGTTCGGCGTCGACGGCACGCCGCTTGAGGTATTCATCCCGCCACTTGTTATGTCGAGGTAGAAATAAAATACGGGCTGCGTGTCCTTTATCTGGAGTGCGGCGCTTCGCCCCGGCAGATTGGATTTGATCTTCACTTTCCCGATGCCGTAGGTCATGCTCGAAGTGAACATCCCTCCTGTTCGGTTCTGTGCCGAAACATTCGGAGCGAGCTGTGTCATCTTCCGCTCACCACCTCTGTCTTCGTAAAGATAGATCCCGTAGCCGTGCTTCGTCATCGGATCGTTCGGATCGCCTGACATCGACGGGCCCGCTGCAGAGGCGGTCGATTTTCCGCTTTTTGCTTCGAGCATCGCGGTAACGATATCGTCGGACACGCCGGACTGTTTTAGTTTGATAAGTGCGTCGGTCGACAGATCGAAGTTCGATTTGCCGCTGCGGATCTTTCCGACAATTATCGATGAGCTAAGGCCGGCCCTTGTCAGGGTGATGACCTCGTCGTTCGTCATTACTTCGCCCTGTGCGAGGATGTTCGTGTATGCTCCGATGCATAGCATCATGGCGATCAGCAGGCTAAAAATGAACCGAGTTTTCATCTTAGAGGTCTCCTTGAAAATGTATAAGAAAATAGCGACAAAAATAGGTGAACTAATAAGAGTTTATTTACCTAGATAGCGATCGCGTGCGGTGATCTTTAAGTCCGGGCGGTAAACCCGCACCTTTATATCATAGGTCGCGCCGGATTGCCTATCTTCTGACGGATAGTATCCCAGGCTATAAACTTTGCGAAGCTCGTTCGCGATATTGGAGAAGGCTTCGTTCAGATTTGTCGTCGAAGAAACGCGATACACGCGACCACCGGTTTTCTCCGAGATCTTTGCGAAAAACTCTTTTGCGATCAAATAGTCCTCTTCGCGCTCGCCTTTTTTTGGTGGGGCCGGCACGGCGTACGGCCGGTCGTTTTCGTCAAAGCGGATCTCGGCATCCTTTCGGCGGCTCTTTTGAACGTCATCAAATGTGTCGTAGCGGATCGGATAAACGATCACGTCCTCGGCGTCAAAACGTTTTTCAATTCCGGTCGCGTCCGCCGATCCGCTGCTGGTATCGACGCCGTCGCTCAGCAAGACGATCGCGCGCCGCCCTGAGATTCGCGACAGCTTTTCTCGTACAACCAGATCGAGCGTGTCATAGAGTGCCGTGCCCGACGCGATCTTCGCTCCGTCGATCGC
>JBDTWZ010000215.1:0-4515 GCA_040006435.1 Acidobacteriota bacterium | reverse complement strand
ACGCCGCGAACCGTTCGCACAAACTTTGGATTGTTCGGCTCGTCTTCGAGATATTTTCGGATTCGGACAATGAAGTTGTCGATCGCACGGGTGTCGGTATCTTCCTGCAAATTCCAAACGTCTTCAAGAATAGTTTTTCTCGAAACGGTCTTGCCCTCGTTCTCGATCAGAAATCGGAGCAGCTTCATTTCCATCAGGGTGAGCCGAGTAACCCCGTCGCTGCTGATCAGCTCAAGATTGTCGAAATCGATCGTCTTACCGTTTATTTCGAACGTCACTCCGCTCTCGGGTTCCGGCTGTTCCTTCGTCCATTGCTGGCGGCGAAGAAGGCCTTTTAGACGCGCGATGAAGATGTCGAGATCGAACGGCTTGGGCAGGTAGTCATCCGTTCCGGCTTCGAATCCGCGAAGCACGTCTTCGGGACGGCTGCGGGCGGTGAGCATGAGTATCGGCGTGTAATCTTTTCGATCCCGCACGGCACGAGCGACGTGGAAACCATCGATCCCCGGGAGCATGACATCGAGCACGATCGCGTCGAAGCTCCTGCCGCTGAGAATCTCAAGCGCCGTTTCGCCGTCAGCAGCGATCTCTGCCTCGTAACCTTCGGCTTCGACGTTGAAACGCAAGCCATCGGCGATATGCTGTTCGTCTTCGACGATAAGAATTTTCATATCTTAAGCTAACGGCAGTTGTACGATGAACGTACTGCCGCGCCCTTCGCCTTTGCTGTCCGCTTTTATCTTCCCGCCGTGCTTCTCGATGATCGAACGAACGATCGCAAGGCCGAGGCCGGTTCCCTTAGTCTCTTTCGCCGATTCATTCTGGACTCGATAGAAGCGCTTGAAGATGCGCTTTAGTTCGCCCGTCGGAATACCTACGCCATTGTCGCGGATAAAAATATCGACCTTCTTGTTCAGTGTTGTCCTTTTTGCGCGGATCGAGATCCTGCGGTCGCCGCCGGAGTACTTCACCGCGTTGTCAATGAGGTTTACAAAGACGGTTCGCAAATCGGCTGCATCACCAAGGACCTCGAGACCGTCGCCCGTCTCACTCATCCGGACAATATTCTCGTCAAGATTGTATCGGCTGCGGACTATCTCGACGGCTTCGCTTAATACAGTGGCGAGATCAAGCTTTTCGATGCTCATCTGCCGTTTCTTCTCGCGGGAGCTTCCGGCGTCCAGCACTTGCTCGACGGTTTGCAGAAGCCGGTCGGTATCCGAAAGCATCACCTTGTAAAACTCGTCCCTTTTCTCGGGCGCAAGATCGCGCGATCTTAGAGTATCGAGATAAAGCTTGATGGATGCGATCGGGGTTTTTAGCTCGTGCGTCACCGAGTTAAGAAACGCGTCGTGCTGTTCGCTTCGTCGGATCTCGCGAACCAGAAATATAGTGTTGAGGATAAGGCCGGTGATTATTAATGCAAAAAAGATTATGCCGAAAACGAGAAGGACGACTTCGCGGAGATTCAAAAGGATCCACCCAACGTTTAGCGCGACCGCCAGCACACTTAGGCAGATGCCGAGGACGAGAAAAAAAATTGCGGTCTTCCGGCGGCGCATACCGACCTAGTCTAAGTCTCTAGTCCCAAAAGTCCCTAGTCCCATTCGCACCGGGACAAGCCGTGGCACGAATGGGACTAGGGACAAAAGGGCAAGGGACTATGATTTAAGCGGCTTCTTGCAAAGGCGTGAGTTCCGCTTTTTCAGACTCCTCGTTGTAGGCGTAGACACTCTTTGCCAGGCCCGCCTTTTCCAAAAGCCAGATCTGGATCCAGTTAATATCGAACTCGTACCACGCAAGGCCATGTTTTGCAGAACGCGGATGGGCGTGGTGATTGTTATGCCAGCCCTCGCCAAACGTGACCGCCGCGATCAGGGCATTGTTTCGAGAATCGTCCCTAGTTTCGAACCTGCGCGTTCCCCAAAGATGTGTCGCGGAATTTACAAGCCATGTGAAGTGCCAGTTCACGACCGTCTTCAGCCCGATTCCCCAGAGCACCATCGAAAATCCGCCGATCGCAAACAATCCAATTGCGACGAGAATCGTCGGAACGTAATAGTACTTGTTCAGAGCGACTTGGAAACGATCTTTTGTTATATCGGGGCAGTAGCGAACCATCGTCGCCCACGATTGATTCTGCGCCGTTCCGCGAAAGATCCATCCCATGTGAGCCCAGTACGTTCCGTTTCTCGGGCTGTGCGGATCTTTGTCGGTCTCGGTAAACGCGTGATGGAGACGATGTGTCGTAACCCATGTCAAAGGACCCGACTGGACCGCTAGAGTTCCCATGATGCTCAACACGTATTCGACCCACTTCGGTGTCGTGAATCCGCGATGAGTTAAAAGGCGATGATAGCCAACGCCGATGCCGAGACTTCCGGCGACCCACCATAGGATCAGGGCGGCTACCAGGTTTTGCCAGCTAAATGTAAAAAGTGCCGCAACAGCGCCTATATGAAAAAGAGTCACTGCGATGAGCGTGTTCCAGTTTATTTTGTCCTTCTGAGGTTTTGTAAATTCGACAACGTTTTCCATTAAATATTCCTCGATAATTGCGAAATTGGCGGTACCGTTTCAAAGTGCCGCAATAAAAGCCTAACAGGTTTGAAGTCGTTGCTATGTAACAGTTTTGTAAGAGTTGAACTAGTGCATGGGCGAATTGCTACGAGGCTAAGTTTTGAACGGGCCAAGCTCGGACAATCCTCAATTTTGACTAATAAAACTAAGTAATATAGATTTGCGATTGCGGTACACGTATTCATCCAACGGAGGAAACTATGTCAGATAAGTCGGTCGCAGAACGCGTCATCCGTGTGTTTGCGGACTTTAAGAAGGTCCCAGCCGAAGAGATCACGATGGACACGACGTTCGACGAACTCGGCTTCGATTCACTTGACGGTTTGAATCTCGTATTCGAGCTCGAAGAGGAATTTGACATGACGATCCCCGACGATCGGGTTGCGGATATGAAGGGTGTACAGCAGGCGGTCGATGGTATCGAGGCATTGCTCGAGGCAAAAGAAAAAGGCATTGGGGCAAACGCCGACGCGATCGAAGAATTCAAGAACCAACAGGCGGCCGGGAACGCAACAAAAGCGTCTGGCGCCGATACATCCGATGTTCCGGAAGGGAACCCAGCCTCGTAAAATAAAAAACAAGTGAAAAGAGTAGTGATAACCGGCGTTGGCGTCATCTGCGGTGTTGGCAACAACGCCGGGGAGTTTTGGAATGCCATTAGCGCCGGTCGTTCGGGTATCGGTCCGATCACAAAGGCGGACGTTTCCGGCATCCGATATAAGAATGCGGCGGAGGTGAAGGGGTTCGACGCGGGAGAGCATTTCGATGACAAGGCACTGCTGTGGCTCGATCCGTTTTCGCATTACGGGATCGTTTCCGCACGCGAGGCTGTGGCGGATTCGGGAATCGAATTCACTGATAAACTCCGCGAACGCGGCGGGGTCATTACAGGGTCGTGCCTGGGTGGAAAAACCACCGAGGACGAGATGTTTTACAAGCTCTATGCCGAAGGCAAACAGCGACATCAACCCGTTGCCATTCCTCGTGCGATGAGCAATGCCGTGGCGAGTCATGTCTCGATGGAATTCGGTTTGACGGGCGCCACGTTTACGACCTCGACTGCGTGTTCCTCGGCCAACCATGCGATGGGACAGGCGTTCTGGCTGCTGCGTCAGGGAACGATCGACGTCGCGATCACGGGTGGAAGCGAAGCGCCGATCTGCTTTGGAAATTTGAAAGCGTGGGAAGCGATGCGCGTCGTTTCGCAAGATACGTGCCGACCGTTTTCGAAAGACAGAACGGGCATGATCCTTGGCGAAGGCGGCGCGATGTTCGTTATGGAAACGCTCGAAATGGCCCAGGCCCGGGGTGCGAAGATCTACGCCGAGATCTGCGGATTCGGAATGTCAGCCGACGCGCACCATCTAACTATGCCGCTTGCCGGCGGTGCGGCGAAAGCGATGCGTGAAGCTGTCGCCGACGCGAATCTGAAACCGGAGCAGATCGGTTACATAAATGCTCACGGGACCGCGACGCAGGCGAACGACCCGATGGAATCCGAAGCGATCCGGATGGTCTTCGGCGATCACACCGACAATATCCACGTCAGCTCGACCAAATCGATGCACGGTCATACACTCGGCGCGGCAGGTGCTATCGAGGGGGCCGCGACGGTCCTCGGCCTTCATCACGGCCTGCTTCCGCCGAATGCAAACTTCAACGAACCCGATCCGGAATGCAACATCAACATCATCGCGAACGAGGCGCTCGCGGCTGAACCAGAAGCTGCTATTTCTAACTCATTCGCCTTTGGGGGTCTGAACGCCGTCATCGCGTTCAAGCGATGGAATGACTGATGTGCTCTGCGTGCTCTTAGTGTTGTTTCGTGTGTTTAGTGTATTTGTATGTTTGCAAGGTCGTGCTCCTTCGTGTGTTTCGTGTGCTTCGTGGTTCGGCTTTCATAAAGCAAACCACTAATCACACGAACCCACACGA
>JBDTWZ010000214.1:0-4517 GCA_040006435.1 Acidobacteriota bacterium | reverse complement strand
AGTGCAGCTCGTCCGCGTCAATTTACTAACTAACAAGCACTTCGTCATTCAGTTCAGTGAGTCGCCCGCAAATCGCGCTATCGCGTTCGTCCCGTCGACCGGACGGATCCTCGTCGGTTCTTTATACGAAGAAGGCGAATATGACGACGTGGTCGGGGAGAAGGCAGCTGACGACGGTAGCGGCTATTCCCTGGTCGATCCCGAAACCGGTTCCGTGATTCCGGCACGCGGCGAGGTCCGGCCGCTCGTGCAGCAGACGTTCCGTCCGCTGCAGCCGTCTGGAAGCCCCTTCGAATTTTGGGCGGCGATCCCGAGCGAGAACGAGACCGTTGTCGGTTTGTACAGTACGCGAACCTTCACTATCAAGCCGCTCGTGAAACTGCCGAAGATCAGTTTCGACAGTATGGCGATCTGGGTCGATGAAAGTGACGGAAAGGTTTATTTCGTTTACGAGGGCCAACTGCTCTCTGCTCCCGTAAAGCCGAAGCCGTGACTTGTCACGGCCCGTGTGAAAATGGTCTAATGACAGTTCGCTTTCAGGGCGGAAATCTCAGCCGAAAGGAGGTGAGACAATAAATGGCTTATATTTCAGTTAATGCAAACGAATCGATCGAAAGCGCACTGCGCCGATTCAAACGCAAAGTGATCTCGGAAGAGATCATCAAGGATCTGAAGAAACACGCTCACTTCATCCCGCCGGGACAGAAGGCAAAGCTCAAATCGGTAAATGCTCGCAAGCGCAATCGCCGACGCTTTCGCCAACAGCGTCCGATGAATGCAGGACCAAGGCCGATGGGCGGCGGATCACGTTAAGAGTTAAGAAGTGAAAAGGTGAAAAGGTGGAAAAGTGTGAGCTCTCTTGCATTTCGCTTTTTCACCTTTTTACTTTTTCACCTTTCACTGTCTCACTTTTTGACTTTTTCGCATTACAAAATGGATTTGGGCAGACCACGCATCCTGATAACAAACGACGACGGAATTCACTCCGAAGGAATCGAGGCTCTCGAGGCCGCGATGAAACAGATCGGCGACGTGTATGTCGTCGCTCCCGAATCGGAAATGAGCGGGGCTTCGCACAGCTTGACCCTCGGTCGGCCTTTGAGGATCCGCCAGATCGACGATCGCCATTGGACCATCGACGGCACGCCGACCGACTGCGTCACGCTTGCCTTAAATAGGATCTTGTCTGACGGTGAACGGCCCGCGATATGCGTCTCCGGGATCAACCACGGAGCGAATCTCGGCGACGACGCGACGTATTCCGGGACCGTGGCCGGAGCAATGGAGGCGACGATATTAGGCGTTCCCGGAATTGCTTTTAGTCTTGTTGCCACGCGCAGCCATGACTTCACCGAATCGGCTCGTGTCGCCATAGACGTGACGCGAAAGGCCCTCGCCGATGGAATTCCGGATTGGACGCTGTTGAACGTAAATGTTCCGAAGGGTGTTCCAAAAGGAATCCGCATAACTAAACAAGGATTCAAGGAAGCGAGGCCTGTAATCAGCGAGCACATCGACCCGCGGGGTAAGCCCTATTACTGGATCGGCGAAGTTCGCGAAGGATTTCGTGCCGACGGGGGCACCGACTTTGAAGCGATTGACGAAGGTTATGTTTCCGTTACTCCGATGCGGAGCGACCTGACGAACCACGCGGTCCTTGAGGGGATGAAGGACTGGGAGGATTAATTTTGGATTTTGGATTTGCGTCTCTTTCGAGCATGCTCCTGAATCCAACTTAAGTTCTTCAATCCAAAATCTAAGATCCAAAATAGAATGAACGGTCTTGCACCAAAAGCAAACGGCTCGGATGGTTTCGAGATACCGCGTGCGCGGATGGTCGAGCATCTCCGCAATCACTACAAGGTCACGGATGAGCGCGTGCTCGAAGCGATGAACCTCGTCCCGCGCCATGCTTTTGTCCCGGATGCGTTAAAGGCGCAGGCGTACAAGGATAATGCCCTTCCTATTTCGGGCGGCCAGACGATATCGCAGCCATTCATCGTCGGCCGTATGACCGAGCTGTTGGAGTTAAAGGGTCGCGAACGAGTTTTGGAGATCGGTTCCGGATCCGGTTATCAAACCGCTGTTCTCGCCACCGTTGCGAGGAAAGTTTTTGCCGTCGAACGCCTCGCAGGTCTCCACGCCGAAGCGAAGCAAAAACTGATGTCGCTTGGATTTCGAAACATTTCGTATCGCTGCGACGACGGCACGAACGGCTGGGAGGTTTACGCGCCTTTTGACGCAATGCTCGTTGCCGCGGGCGGACCGACAATTCCGGAACCACTCGTGAAGCAGTTGGAGATCGGTGGGCGCATGGTGATTCCGATCGGTACCGATCAAAAAACGCAGATGCTGGTCCGCATCACGCGAACAGAAAAGGGTTTCGATACTGAGAACTTCGGACCATGCGCGTTTGTTCCTTTGATCGGAAATCACGGCTGGGCTGGTAAGAAAGATTGATTGCTTCGGACAAAGTGAAAACTAAAAACTGAAAAGTCGGAGTCCGTTTTCGCCGTTCTCAGTTTTCACTTTTCAGTTTTTAGTTTTTCCGAAAGGAAGTTGTCTTCGTTATGGAATCAGTATTAGACCTCGTCTATCAGATAAAGGATTACCTCAATCCCAAATTCCTCATCGACTGGATGCTCGCGTTGCTCGGGCCGTGGGTCTATCTCGGTCTCTGGTTCGTGGTCTTCGCCGAAACGGGACTTGCCGTTGGTTTCTTTCTGCCCGGCGATTCGCTACTTGTCGTTTCAGGTCTTTTCGCCGCAGCGGGAAAACTGAATGTAGTTCTCGTCATGCTCTCCTTTTTCCTCGGTTCGGTGCTTGGCGACAGCACGGGCTATTGGACTGGACGGTTCATGGGCAAGACGCTCTTCAATCGTGAAAGTTCGTTCATCTTTAAGCCGAGTCGTGTCGAGAAGGCAAAACATTTCTTTGAAAAGTATGGCGTAAAGACCGTCATCCTCGCGCGATTTGTCCCGATCGTCCGCACGTTCGCTCCGCTCGTCGTCGGAGCTGCCGAGATGCCGTACCCGAAGTTTCTGATGTTCAGCATCATCGGCGGCGCGCTTTGGATCTCGAGTATGGTGCTTGCCGGTTACTTTCTCGGCGGCGTGATCGAGTCGGCGCTGGGAATCAAGCTCGAAGATCACATCGAAAAAGTAGTGATCGTCGTAGTCTTCCTCTCACTGCTGCCACCGATCATCGAGTTCCTGAAGCATAAGTTCGGAAAGAAGGGCGCGGTTATCGACGCGGTCGAAGACGATACGGCGCGGCCGTGAGGCGCCTGAGCGTTTTTGCCCACGAAATACGCGAGGAAGAATGATGCTCTTCGATGTCGCATTCATTCGCTTATTTCGCCGGCTAACTTGTTTCGTATTCGCGTTCTTTCGCGTGATTCGCCGGCAAATCCTTATCCGTGGGTGCGTTCGTTGACTTATCTTACTTCGTAATCTAGACTCTAGTACTTGATTCGACGGGGCGTGGCTCAGCCTGGTAGAGCGCACGGTTCGGGACCGTGAGGTCGGAGGTTCGAATCCTCTCGCCCCGACCATTAAACTGAAAACGGCTGTCTTATTGGCAGCCGTTTTCTATTTTGACTGCAAATGACCGTTGAAGAACTCGGGTATCAGAAGACACCCCTCGGAGATCTGACCCTTCGTCGGAGGGTGGAACCGCTTTGGGATAACCGCGAAGTTTTCGAGGTAAAGCTCGGCGATGAATATCTGATGTCGAGCCTTTTTACCGAGAGCGAACGGAAGCTCGCGAAGTTTGGACTCGCATCGCTCGAAGGCGAGTTGGATGTCGTGGTCGGTGGTTTGGGTTTGGGCTACACCGCCGCCGAGGTGTTGAAGAACAAAAAGGTCGAACGGCTGCTAGTCATCGATCTTTTTCAGGCGGTGATCGATTGGCATCGCGACGGTTTGGTGCCGATTGGGAACGTGCTTGCGAAGGATAGCCGCTGCGAACTAAGGCAAGCCGATTTTTTCGAACTCGCACGTACGGGATTCGACGCTAATGTGCCCGACAAAAAGTTCGACGCTGTGCTATTAGACATCGATCACTCGCCCGAACATTTACTCAACCCGAGCAACAAGTCGCTGTACACATCCGAAGGGCTCCGCTCGATACTAAATCAAATAAAACCCGGCGGTTCTTTCGCTCTCTGGTCCGACGATCCGGCTAGTGACGATTTTACCCAGCGTCTTGGTGATGTATTCGGATCCGCGGCGGCCTTCAACGTCGAGTTCCCAAATCCGTACACGAATTCAATTTCCGTTAACTCCGTCTATGTCGCTCGGGTCCCCGTTTAGCTCCCCAGTTTCGGCCCATGCTTTTTTTTCGCGTCTTTCGCGTGTTTTCGCGGTCATCTTCCTTAAAAATAGACCACGAAGCAACGAAGTCATCGCTGAATTTAAGACCTTTCTTGTTTCGTGTCTTTTCGTGTAGGTTCGTGTGATTCGTGGTTTGCTTTATGAAAGCCGAACCACGAAGCAACTGTGTTAAGAGTCAAGCTC
>JBDTWZ010000213.1:0-4564 GCA_040006435.1 Acidobacteriota bacterium | reverse complement strand
TCCAGATCTTCTTCTTCAGCTTCCTCTTCGTCTTCGTCGAGCGCCAATGTGGACGCCCGCTCGAGAAGCTGTGCGTCGTTCTCGGCAACCGAGATATTGGCACCCTCGAGACGGTCCAGAACGTCTTCCAGATCGTCCGCGGACATCATGTTTTCAGGTATTTCCCTGTGGAGCTCATCGAGGCTCAGAAATTTTTTGCGCTTGCCCAAGGCCAGCAGGCGATCCATTAAGTCTTCTTTTTCGTCGTAATCGGCCATATTTAGTAAACGTGTTGGATTAAATAGCGGTGTAAGCCGTTGTTCGTAAAAATAGTTATTAAGGCAAACCGGTCCACTTTATCCTGCGAAACGGGGTACGTATCAAAAACGTAAATGATATCAGGTTTCGATGATTTTATTAAGCAGGTGCTGCTTCATTTTCGACAGATCGAGGTGTTCGGCGACTAATTCAGCTATACGGCTGGTGTCTCCCGCCTGTTCCGCGGCAATAAGTTCATGGCTTACTTCCAGGATTCGGTTGGAAATCGCCATCGAGCGGAGCGTGAATAGGCAGTTTTCGGCTTGATGAAGGACGTCGTCGATCGCTTCACCGGTTTCGCGGTGAACCTGAGCCATCATCAACACAGGCAGAAAGTCGTGAAGGACCTCGTCATCGCCGGTCAACTCAGTCAGTTTCTCGAGCGAAACCTCACCTCCGCTGGCATTTAACTCAAGCAGCGCCCGGAAGACCGGAGCGGTCGCGAGCGCCTCATAATCAGTTTCTTCGAGCAGAGGAAGCACCTTCACCTGGAGTTCGCCGTCATAAACCAACAGTTCAAGCAGTTGCTGTTCGGCGACCGTGATTTTTAGAGTGGGGGCCTTCCGTCTACCAGTTATTTCCACTTTTTCGTTTTTCCGGGGATCCGATGCCACCTCCTGCTTCATCAAATTCCACCACTCCTGCCGGTTTTTAGGATCGAGAATCCTCATCGCCGACATGAGTTGATCGAAGAACTCTCGATGAGACGTTTTCCCCTTTACCGTGCTTCGGAAGGACGCGCAAATTGGGATGACCTCATCAGCGAATTTTAGACGTTGTTGATTATTGGAGAGATTGTATTCGAGGGGCATTCGAGCGATCAGGAAGTCTAGGATGGAAGTTGCTCTACCGCGAAGAATGTTGAACTGCTGAGCGCCTTCTTCGCGAACAAACTCATCAGGATCACGATTGTCCGGTAGCTGTAAAACCTTAATCTCGAATCCTGCAAAAAGCAGATTGTTTAGAATCTTCTTTGATGCCTTTGCGCCAGCTTCATCGCTGTCATAAGTGACGACTACATTCTCAGTGCGGCGTTTCAGCAGCTTTGCTTGCTCCGGAGTGAATGCCGTCCCGAGACTCGCGACAACGTTTGTGATGTCGTGTTGAACGAGCGCGATCAGATCAAGATAACCTTCGACGAGGATCGCGAACTTCTTTTTGCGGATCTCGTCTTTCGATTGGAACAGGCCGTAGAGATGCTGACCCTTCACGTACGCCGGCGTCTCCGGGGAGTTGAGATATTTCGGCTGATCATCACCCATCGCCCGTGCGCCGAACGCGATGGGATTGCCATTGACATCGAGCACCGGGAACATGATCCGTCCACGGAAACGATCAAAGACGCGGTCCTTTTCTTCGTTGACGGAAACCAGACCGCTTTGTTCGATAAGCTTCTCGTCGGCACCTTTTTCTTTTAAGTGATCAAAAAGGGAATTCCACGAATCGGGCGAAAAGCCGATGCGGAACTGTTTCTGGATTTCTTCCGAGATACCCCGGCTTTTGAGGTAATCGCGAGCGGCCGTTGCTTTCTTGTCTTTTGACTGGAGTTCGGATTCCCAGAACTCGAGAGCGATCGCGTTAAGCTCGATGACTTGATCCGAAAGTTTTTTCTTTTCCTCTCGTTTCTTTTTGCTTTTCTGAAACTGTTGATCGTCGACGGGTTCGGGCAGCGGCACACCGCTCATCTCCGCAACGCGCTGTATCGCCTCGGGGAAGTTCAGTCCTTCCATCTCCATCAGAAACGTAAAGGCGTTACCGCCCTTGCCGCACCCGAAGCATTTGTAGAAACCCTTAGACGGAGACACTGAAAACGACGGCGTCTTCTCCGAATGAAACGGACAGCATCCCATCCAGTTCGAGCCCTTCTTCTTGAGCGCCGCGTACGGCTCGATTATCCGCACCAGATCGGCCCGGTCCTTGAGGTCATCGATGAAATATTGTTCGTAGAGCATCTGCTAAAATCCATCGGGCGGTTTTGTGACTACGGCAAGCCCCTTGACGACCTTTTTACAGGTGAACGGCTGTCCTGAACCTTTATCCGAATCCCAGCACTGCTCACGTCCCTCGAGGTCGAAATCTCTTCGAATCCGACCGCTGGATCTGAATCGTGTTACCTTCCGAACCTCGATCCACTCACCGAGTTCGGGTACGAAAAAATCCATCCCCGCTTTGATCCCCTTGTTGTACCCGTCCGCAAGCGCTACCGAGACATAAATGTCGTCGTAGTTCACTGTATCAGTGGTTGACTTGGAAGGAACTACCCTCCGGTGTCCAACACGCAAGATCTTCGTCTTGATCGGCGACACAATCAGGTGGGCGTATTCCTCCGGGTACGACGGCAATCCTTCCACAGTGAGATCGTACTCATCAATCCTCTGCCAGAAGTGCCACTCCTCCAGAAAATCCGTAATCTCACGTCCCGCCGCCCTTTCCGCAAAATCCCTCAAGCGAGATTGAGGCACCAGGTAGTGTTTTTTCCCAAACTTAACCTTTATCAGTCTGTCCCTGAATAACGGCGACTTTACCTGCCTAGCGTTTGGGGAGATCAATCGGACTGCCGAGGCCTCCGCGAGAACCGCACCGTACTGCAGGCTCGACAGTGTGTGGTAGACGTGATGAAAGACAAAACCCTTACTTGCACGCCAACGCAGCTCCGCCTCTCCGATCGCGACCTGAGTGGAATAGAGGCCCTCCCACTCATCCGCAGATGTCGTTTCTTCGATCTGTTTATAAATTCGCGCCGCCTTCAATACGTCGTCGGCCGAGTATCTCGTGAAATCGAATCTAGAGTAATAGTCGTCTCGATCCTTCACGAGCTTGAACCAGTTAGACTCGTCATCGCGGGTTTGACAAACTGTCAGGCTCGGGCTGACGACAATGGCTAAGAAGATTGCGTACAAGAACTTCATATAGATACTCAATGATAGTTCGCCCGCAAAGCGGACGATATTAAAATAACCCAGCCATTATGCCTGGATGAGATCGCCATATTCGACGTCGCTATTGTAACGAAAAAAAAAGAGCCTATTGCACCCCGCCATTGAATGGACATCGGCGACCGCGTAGCGGACAGATGCATTTAGCCGTGGCGTTGACGCCACGGATAGGACCGAAAATGCATCCTGCCGCGTCAGCGGTAGTTGAAGATATCCATGCGGTCGCTTCGCGACGCCGATCTCGGACCCCACAACCGTGGCCTGAAGGCCACGGCTAAATTCGCGGAACCGCTCCGCGGTGCTCAGGAAGAGTTGAATGCAATGGCGGCGGCCCTACAGTTTCATATCCGCTACCGTTGCTCCATTCCCGCCCTGGTCGGGAGATGCGAACGCGAACTTCTCGACGAGCTCGTGATTTTTCAAAAAATGATGCACGTAATTCTTTAGTGCTCCGGTGCCGTAGCCGTGGATGATTCGGACTCGGGGCAGCGAAGCGATATAGGCGTCGTCAATAAACCGATCGAGTTCGTATTCGGCTTCGGCGGTTGTTTTGCCGATCAGGTTGAGCTCGGCGGGCGCGTCGGGCGAATCGATCGGCTTCGAGATGTTAGACACCCTCCCTCCAACCACCCCGTCATTCGCTCCGCGAATGCCACCCCTCCTCTGAGAGGAGGGGAGCCGGGTGCCTGCCTCCGTCTCGACAAGTTTGAGGTTTGCGACTTTCTCGCGCAGACGCATTCCACCGACGAGGACTTCGGCTGTTTCCTTGTCGATCTTTTCGACGGTTCCGACGTTGCCGAGGGATGTGATGACTTTGGAGCCGACCTGCACCACCCCATCAGCCGAAGAGCCTGCCACCCCTCCTAAGACAGGAGGGGAGTTTCTAGAGAGGCTTCCCTCCTTTTCTAAGGACGGGTGTCCGATGCTTTCGGAGGACGGGGTGGTGCTCGAGCGAGACGACAACTTCGATACCACCGCCCGATTCAGTTCCGCCTTCCGGGCAGAGCGTTCCTTGTCGAGTTTATTGCGAAGCGCTTTGTCCTCGATGGATTTCATGAACGCGGCGGACTGACGCTCGAATGAGTCGACCGTTTCGGCGAGGGTCGATTCGAACGCCTTCTGTCGCTTTTTCTCTTTCTTGCCGGCGTCGATCTCGAGATTCGCGTACTTCATCGCGACTGCCTCGCGTTCTTCCTCGAGAGCGATGCGAAGATCTTCGGCCTGTTTTGTCTCGGTTTGGAGCTTTCGCAAATACGCCTCGGCGTCCTGAGCTGACACATCGAGATTCTCTCGAGCCTCGTCGATCACTTCGTCCAGGATCCCGAATCGCC
>JBDTWZ010000212.1:0-4625 GCA_040006435.1 Acidobacteriota bacterium | reverse complement strand
TAGAGTCCGCGTCTCCTGTAGCGTGCGGGCATAGCTTCTATAATTCACAAGTTCTCAAATAACGATTTCCTGACTGTTTAGAGTGCAAGCTTAAGCTTGTCCTCTTTTCCTATACAGGCTAAAGCCTGCACTCTGAAACCTATGCGTGTGCCGCAGCGGCATCGCCGGGTGCTGCATGAGCATGCTCTTCCTGACCGTGTTCGTCATGCGGTGCGTGCGAGACCTCACCAATGTAGATCAGCGAGAGCAGCGTGAACACGAACGACTGTACAAGAGCGACGAATACGCCCAGTGCCGTCAGTAGCAGCGGCACAAGAAACTGTGTGACCGGCGGATACAAATTCGTGATCTGAACAAAGACTTGCTCGTCCGAAAACATGTTCGCAAACAGACGGACGCCAAGTGTGAACGGCCGGATCGAGTTACTGATGATCTCGATGAAAAATATCAGGCCCGTGATGGGGATCATCAACAGAGGCAGCTTTGGCCCGGCAAAATGCCTGATGTGCCCGAACAAACCGTTCTCGCTGATGCCGACGTAGTTGTAATAGACGAACGACGAAATGCCGAGGGCAAAGGTGACATTCACGGACGCCGTCGGTGACATAAACATCGGGAACTGCCCCATCAAATTTGACACGAGGATCAGGACACCGAACGTCGCCACAACTGGCAAATGTCGGTAGCCGTGCTCGCCGATGATGCTCGTGATCATATCCTTGATCGCGATGTATCCGGCCTCAAGCGTTAGCTGTCCTTCGGTCGGATCACTTTCCGATAGCTTACCTTTCAGCAAGTAGACGATAAAGATCGTCAGCAGACACGCGATGACGAACATGATCGTGTACCACGGAACCGCATTCTCGACCGTGTACGGGCCAAACACGCTCTCCGCTTCGGTTCCGAAATTCGAAAAGAACTTGTCCCAGATCGGCTTTGTGTACGTCATCTGGAAATGATGCACGGGCTCACCGATGTAATGGTTTATGAATTCGACGATCAGTGGAACGTGATGACCGCCTTCCGCAAATAGAAGCATTATTAAATTTCCTTCCTAATTTTGTAGAAGCCCGCACGAAGAAAGCGCGAAAACTGCAGCAAATCTATGCCCTTACTGTGTGGGGGCTTCTGCACCGTGAAATATTCTTATAATTCCTTCAATAACTACCGCGAATCCAAATCCCGCCATACCCAGAATGACAGGAACGATCGGCACTAATCCGGTTACGTAAATTATCGCGACAACGACCGCAAGGATGATGTACCGCACGAAATACTTTCCTGCTAGCATTTTCGGCTTCTCACCTGACGCCGCGGCGGCGAATATCGTTCGCAAAGAGCTTTTCAGCCAGTAATAGTTAACAAACGCGAGGGCGGTTCCGATCAGAATACCAAGCCCGAAATCGAAAGATCTGAACGCAACCCCCGCAATTCCGCCACCGACGCCGAGCGCCGCCATTATCCACAAGATCCTCTCGTGAGATGGCGGTGGGACTATTTCCACCGCTTCGGTAGTAGGTTCAATATCTTCGCCCATTGCGAACCTTAGATTCTACAAAGGCTGGGTAAAAAGTTCAAAGGCAAGGTGTTATTTCTTGAATATCTGCGACGTGAGCCTAAAAAACTGTATGAAACCGATCACGGACCCGAGGATGATTCCACCGACGATCCCCCAGGGCGAGGTCCCGAGAAGTACATCGGCTCCCCAGCCGAGCACCAGCATGAAAACCACGGCGGCGAACAACGCGATCCCGGCAGAATAGGCGAGACCGCTGCGACGCACTGTTTCGGCCATCGATTCGGGTTCGGCCTGTATGATCGGTGAGTCGGTGGCGGATTCGTCCCCGTACTCGTCGGGGGAGCCGAACAAGCTAAGAACCGTACTGCGTGGCGTCGACGAGGACTTCGATCCCGTCGCGGCGTCCGGTTCATCGTCGCTCAACAGTTTCTGGATCATCTCTATCCTCCAACCATCGTTTAAGGCGAAGCATTTAGAAGCGAAGGCACAATCTTTAAAAATATAAAAAGTTTGTCCTGAACCTCCGGGCTGGTAACGAGTTTACTGTGAGCCACGCACTGGTAAAGCTCGCCTGAGATCGGAATGCCGGTCTTGCCGCCCTCTTTCAGAGCAATGGCTTCTAGTGAACGCTTCGTGACCACACTATCGCCGAGGGTAAATAAAAGTGGTTTGACCTCTTCAGCTTTAACTTTTTCGCCGTTCGAGCGTGTAAATCCATCCGCCTTGAACCGTGTTTCCCACTTACCTTTTTTCTCATCTCGAAGCAGCAGTAGTGCAGCCGGCGTATCTTTGCAATCGGCACCCATCAAATAAAACGAGACCGGCGGCTTTGCATTCGAGGTGGCATCCAGTGCCGCCTGCAATTGTCTTGCTCGAGCCAACGCTACCCTGAAAAAAACACGGGCGTTCTTTTGTTCCACTGCAGTAAACTTTTTTGTAAAACTGCTGTCCTGCCAGATCGCCCAATCGTATTTCTCCCATTCAGCCGGGTCGTAAACATCGACGGCAATCGGCTTTAGATCTTCGTCGTACGCCGTGAGAGCCCCGGCATGCGGCAGCAACTGGTAGATCGACGGGATCGTGAACACGTCATACCGGCTGATGTCTTGAATAAACGGCAAATTTAGCCCGCCGCCGATATACGAAAAGCCGTTGAGCAGAGCATTGAGTGCCATCACGGATCCCTCGTTCGGCGTGCCGAGGAGGAAAATATTGTCGAAATGCCTTGCTCCCGCCCACGTCGGTTTCGGAACTTGGGCCGGCAACTCCGCGTTTCCGTACATCGCCGCATAACGGGCAACAATGCCGCCCATGGAATGAGCGATGATGTTGAATTTTAGATTAGGTTTACCCAGTCGCCGTTTAAGCGTTTCGATTCGTCGAATGAGAAGCCGAGAGTTCTCGACGTTGTCGCGTCGCCAGTCATAAGGAAAGACGTAGAAGGCGTCCTGGGCATCTTTCCGCGTTGCTGTACTCCATTTCGCTTCGTGATAGCCACCGCGTTCCTGGAGGGCGGCGATCAGGCGCTCATAAATCTCGGTCTCCGGCAGGATCTTCAAAAACTTCACGCTGCGAATAATATCCCTTGTGACAAGGTTGTCCCGATTTTGTAGAAGACTTCCGGAGATCGGCAGTCGGATGTCATCGTCCTTTGCCCGCCTGGCCCTGAACCAGACCACCTCACCTGTTTTGCTGTTAACGAGATCGGAACCCGTCAGGCCAGGGATGATGATCACCGGAGCCTTGCCCATGGACGGAGCAGCGACTGTAGTAGTTTGCGCGAAAGACGCGACGGAAATCAGCAAAAGCGTCGCAAATAGCGCCAAGAAACGTATCCTTGATTCGTTCTTCATACGGCGTTTGATGCCATTCCTCTCTTATTTGTTACAAACAAAGAAGCGTGCGGTTAATAATATCACTCTTTAGGCGCTGTCTGGCCGAGAACGCGGGTCCGCGTTGCCGAGACCATTTCATAGATGGTTCCACGCCAGTCGATTCGACGCGAAAGCAATGCGGCGAACGAGTTGTAAAAGAATAGAGCCGGGGCAAGCGACCAAAGCGTGATTTGCGGAAGAACCTGCCGTCTGAGCTTTCCGGCGTACTGTGGCAAGACAAGTTTGACGGCCTTCATCCGCAGCAAAGATTTGGCGATGCTGAAAAATGTCACGGCGATGAGCGTGAACATCGCCACGGCGACGGTCAGGTCGTTCCTGGAGCTGAGCATCACTATAAGAAGCGAAGAAAGCATGACAACACAAAAAAGACCCGATCCCACGAACGACATCATCCACAATTTCGGAGCGTACACTCGTGTGATTTTCATCTGACGCGTCGTGAATTCGAATAGCTCGCGGACGGAGCAGTTTTCGATCGACGGCGTGAGAGCCTGCGGAACGAAATGGATCTCGAGACCCGCATCCTTAACGGCATGCGTGAGCGTGAAATCGTCGGACAAGGTTCCGCACCATTTTTCGCGAATGTCGAGTTGTTCGAATACGTCGCGCCGCACGGCGGTCGAACCGCCCCAACAGAAATTTGTTTTTCTGTCCGGTCCAAGCGCCGATGCGATGGATGCATTCCACATGTTCCGCATTTCGGCGGCGAACGTCTCGTTTGTCGAAATGAACCATCGGTAGCCCGTCGCGGCGCCGACTCTCTCGTCGATCAGCGGCGCGATCAAATTGCGAAGCCATTCGGGCGACGGACGCGAATCGGAATCAACGAACACAAATACTTTCGAATCCTCGTCGGCGAACGCGATACCCTCGCGCAGGTTCGTGACCTTTTGACTCGCATCCGTTGCCTTTGGCGCGACGACCAATTTCACCTGCCTTCGTGCTTCACGCCATGCCGATTCGATCAGGGATGTTGCTTCGTCGCTATTTTCGTCAACGATGAAAACAACCTCATACGCCGGGTAGTTTTGCGACAGAAGCGCGTCGAGGTTCTCGAGCATTCCCTGATCGATACCTCGGCACGGCGCAAAGACGGTCGCGAAAGGTGCGTAGTCCCGCAGCGGCTTCGCCAGCTCTTGTTTGAAGTAATTCAGGTAATCGATCCCGCCGCGGAATGATTTGTAGCTGAGATAGATCAGCAGTGCGGCGAG
>JBDTWZ010000211.1:0-4684 GCA_040006435.1 Acidobacteriota bacterium | reverse complement strand
CGATAGCGTAAATGCTTTCGATCTCTGCCGCGTACGTATCTACATCCCACTGATCTGGTGTGACCTGCAGGTTCAGAAAGCTCCGGGTCAAGTCCTGCAGCAGATCTTTCGCAACACCGGTTTCGCCGAGCAGATATTCGCGATGCTCGGGCTCGAACATCAACTGTCGACGCAAGCCGTAGATAGTTTCGCGCTGTTTGTTCATCACGTCGTCGTACTTGAGAACGTGTTTACGCGTTTCGAAATTGCGGGCTTCGACGGCCTTCTGCGCTCGTTCGATCTGCTTCGACACAGTCCTTGATTCGATCGCGACGCCTTTTTCCATCCCGAGCCACTCCATCATCGACCGGACCTTATCGCCCGCGAAGATGCGCATCAGATCGTCTTCCAGCGACAGCACGAACCGTGACGAACCCGGATCGCCCTGGCGTCCTGCGCGGCCACGCAGCTGGTTGTCAATACGCCGTGATTCGTGACGCTCAGTACCAAGGATGTGGAGTCCGCCCGCGCCGACGACTTCGTTGTGCTCGTCCGCTACGACGCGTTTCGCTTTAGCCAGCTCCGCCGCAAATTGCTCCGGTGTCGCTTCGTCCGGATTGATCTCCTGACGCCTCAGATACTCGGCGGCGAGCGACTCCGGATTTCCTCCGAGCAAAATGTCGGTTCCGCGGCCAGCCATGTTCGTCGCGATCGTGACGGCGCCCTTACGTCCGGCTTGCGCAATGATCTCGGCTTCGCGCTCGTGATATTTTGCATTGAGCACGTTGTGCTTGATCCCGACCGTTTTTAGTTTGTCGGCGATCAGTTCGGAATTCTCTACCGACACCGTACCGACCAAAACCGGCTGTCCGCGTCCGTGGAGCTCCTTGATCTCATCTATCACCGCGTCCCACTTTTCCGGCAGCGTGCGATAGATCATGTCCGAATTGTCCTTGCGGATCATCGAGCGGTTCGTCGGAATTACGACGACATCGATGTTGTAGGTCGTGCCGAACTCTTCAGCCTCGGTCTCGGCCGTACCCGTCATGCCGGACAGCTTTTCGTACATGCGAAAGTAATTCTGCAGCGTGATCGTCGCCAGAGTTTGGTTCTCACGTTCGATCTTCACCCCCTCTTTCGCTTCGACCGCCTGGTGCAGGCCGTCAGACCAACGACGCCCCTGCATCAGACGTCCGGTGAAGTCGTCGACGATGATCACCTCGCCATCCTGGACGACGTAGTGATGATCTTTTTTGTAGAGAGTGTGAGCTTTCAACGCCTGCTCAACGCAGTGGAGCAGGTCCATGTTTGCCGGATCGTAAAGATTTCCGACACCGAGCAGCTTTTCAGCCTTGTCTACACCCTGCTCCGTCAGTACGGACGAATGGTTCTTTTCGTCGAGCAGATAATCACCCGTCGTAACTTTTGTTTCCTCGTCTTTGTGACCGCGTTCGAGCCGCGGAATTATTTCGTTCGCCGTGAAGTACTTGTCCGTCGCGTCGTCTGTCGCGCCGGAAATGATCAGCGGCGTACGAGCCTCGTCGATGAGGATCGAATCGACCTCATCGATGATCGCGAAATAATGATCCGGCTGGACCAACGACTCGACATCGAACTTCATGTTGTCGCGAAGATAGTCGAAACCGAACTCGTTGTTCGTACCGTACGTGATGTCGCAGGCGTAAGCTTCTTTTCTCTCGACGTCGTCCATGTCGTTCTGGATACAGCCGACGTTCAGCCCGAGGAATTTGTGGATTTTGCCCATCCATTCCGCGTCGCGCGATGCAAGGTAATCGTTAACGGTGACGACGTGAACGCCGCGGCCCGTCAGGCCGTTTAAATACGAAGGCAAGGTGGCGACCAGCGTTTTACCTTCACCTGTGCGCATCTCGGCGATGCGTCCCTGGTGGAGAGCGATGCCGCCGACCATCTGCACGTCGAAATGACGCATGCCCGTGGCGCGTCGAGAAGCTTCACGAACAGTTGCGAACGCCTCGGGTAATAGCTCGTTGAGTATGTCCTGCTCGGCCTTTCGCCTTCTGTCGAGAAGCGCTTTCATTTCCGGCGAGATGCCGTGTCCGCGCCAGATCGGGACATTGGCTTCCTGGCCTTCGGGGCTTTTGTCGAATTCGACTAACGCATTCTTGATGCGTTCTTTAAACTTTGGCGTCTGAGCCTTCAGCTCATCGTCCGAAAGTTTTTCGATCGAAGGCTCGAATTCATTGATCTTGTCGACCATCTGTCGCGTGTTCTTCAAAAAGATGTCGCTCGACGATCCGAAAATTCTTTTAACTACTTTGTCTGCAAAACTATTAACAGCCATTTTTTCCTCATGTGTGACAAACTTCAGTTTGTCGCGTCCGTGCATACAACAAACTGAAGTTTGTTGTCCGGTGATGGCGAGTGATGTAAAAGGATTGAAATATCGATCTGCTCGCCGCTACTTTGCGCTTGTCGCAAGCAGCGGATCGAGATCGGCACGGGCAAGGCGAGTGACGACGAATACTTGGTCGTTCTGGGATTTGAAGAAGGTGTTCTCAAAAATCTTTTGGCGCGCCAATTCATCTGGTTTCGGCGTAAATCGCGCGAATACGGATACAAGACCGCCCGAAACCCTTCGCGCAATTTCCGGCGATGCTTTCCACACCGCCACCTGCACCGAAAACGATGTGGCGTCGAGCTTGAAAGTGAATTTCGAACTTGTCGCTTCCTGCCCGCCGAACCGAGAGCTTGGCATGCAATCGCCCAGGGAATAACCGTCGGTCAAGAGCTTGCTGAATCGTTCTAACGACGGCCGGAGAAGCTCGTTCTTTAGTTCGAACGTATTGGCGGTGTAATTACCGACCTTGTTTGCGGGTACGCAGGGAAGCAGTGTCGCCTGTGACACTTCGAACACGTCCCGCGACGGATCGAACTTACCGGATTGTCCTAATGTTTTAAGAGTCGTGAGAAAGTACTCGACGTCTTCGAGATAGCTTTTTATCGAAAGCGACAGCATCGCCGCTTCATTGTCGGGGTTCTTGTCGAGATCGTCGGTCACCTCGACCTCATCCTTCAGGTCGAAGGTTCGTGTCAGGGCACCGTGCGCGAAAACCTGCGGTGCTGCTCCGCCGACGAGCACAAGTCCGAGATAAACGCCAAGCGTCGTCAGGAAGAGAAGTGAGTTGTTGGTTCTTCGGTTAGTCACCAAATATTATTTCTTCGCCGTATTGTTGTTCGGTTTTACTTCGGCGTTGCCGTTTGGCTTCGCTTCTTTTTCTTTAGACTCGGCAAGCTTGCGCAGGATCATTTCCTGAACTAGCGGTTTCGGAATCGTGAAATTCAGAATGAACGCCTTACCCTCGGATGTTACCGAGGCCTTTTGCAAGAACATCTGGTCGTCCCCCTGAGCTATCAGTACGGCACCTGCCAGCAGCAGGCCTAAAGAACTCGATTGAGTCTTGGCCTGATTCTCGGTTGGCTGATCCGCCTTAACGCTCGCAATAAGTTCGCTCTCATTCTGCTCCACCGTGATGATGAGGGTCTTGGGTTTCGGATCGACTCTGGAAAGATAACCGAACCAACCCGCGTCGCCAACCGCGAGGATCCAATCTTGAACGAATTTTTCCATGATCGGATCATTTTTCACAGGCGGATCGCCCGGAACCGGCTTCGGATTCTTCAATACGATTGTTTTACCGTCTTTCCCCGGACCGAGAGTACCGCTAATGACGACCTTAAACGGGCTGTCCAGCTTGACGGCCTGGCGCTCGATCTTTTCCAGCGACTCTTGTGCCTCGATCCTCATGGGACGCTTATTGATGAACACGCCGAACTTATCTTCCTTTGCCTCATCGACATTTTCGGCCTGGGTCCCCTTGCCCGGGTCGGCCGTATTAACATTGCTGTTGGCGGAATTCGTGTTCGCGTCCGCGTCCGCTATCGTGTTTGAGTCCGTTACTCGACCCCCGCGACGGCCCTTACGGTTTCTGGCAATCGTCGGATCATCAGTCGACGTGCCCAGAGGCCCATCTGTGGGCAAGACTCCTTCGAAAGCGTTTGGGTTTGCGTTCGGCGTGATCGGCGGAGTGTTAATGAGACCCTTGCCGCCGATCGTGGGATTCGAATACGGAATGCCTGGCGCGATATAACCATTTCCCGCAATCGGATCTGTAACGTTATTGAACTGCTGTTCCGGATTCGCAAGCTGGAAGTAGCCAGACGGATAGCTAAGCGGTGGAGTGACCCCGGTAACGTCTACGAATGTCACATCGGCGTCTTCAAGTTCGGTTTTGGCGTAGTCGACGTCAGCAAACTCGCTCTCGGTCCCGAATAGCACACTGCCGATATATACCGTGTCGAGAACTTGGCAGACACGCCCGACGAAAGGGCTGTCACAGCCACGCGTCGTCAGCATGCCGGATGACGCTATCACAAACAAAGAGACGATGTTGAAAATCGCCGACCCGGCGAGGATCTTGTACAGCCGGGGCGTAAAATTCCAATTCCTGATCTCGTAATTATGAAAAAGGTCACCGGGGAGCGTTGGCACGTCCGAAACCTCTTGATTGTATGATTCCTGCTCGAACATAAAAAAATATGACGTCAAAAGTCAGCCGATACCGCTTGCTGTTGATTTTAGACGCTACGCACCGCACATGCGTTGCGATGCAAATCGAGATTTTAACATTTACTCGCGATGAGGGATAGCCCGACTGGAACACAG
>JBDTWZ010000210.1:0-4708 GCA_040006435.1 Acidobacteriota bacterium | reverse complement strand
GGCGGCATCGCCGAACCGGTGCCAAGCCCCGCATAGAAGTTCTTGCCAACGTCGCCAAGGAAAAACCACAGGCCGTAAATCCCAAGCGCCGTACCGATCGGAAAGCTGATTAGAACCAGAATGCTGATGATGATTCCAAGCGTTCGTCCTACGGGCTTTTCCTTCAGGACCTTGAATGCCGTTAGCAGCGTAAAGGCTCCGAAGGCGAGACAGATGATGCCGATCAGAACGCCCATTCCCAAAAAGATGCCGCCCATCATCTGCTCTTCTCCTCGACTCGATGCAGACATCATCGCACCGCCAAGAATGACATATACGAGAAAGAAGATGATGCCGGCGAGGAGTTGTAAGCCGGCCTGAACGAAATAAAAGATACTGAGTAATTTGTTGTGATCTCTTGCGGTCATAATATCTCCTGAAAATAACCCCTTGATCTCAACCCAAAATACGCGCGAAGCCAAAGGTTTGTTGCGCTTTTAGAGCTACGGTCGTTCGACCGCCATCGCTACTGAGTTACCGCCGCCGAGACATAATCCCGCGACGCCGCGCTTCGCTCCCCGACGCTTCATTTCGTAAAGGAGCGTCGTCAAAACACGGCTGCCTGAATTTCCGATCGCATGACCCATCGCAACCGCACCGCCGTTGACGTTTACAAGATCGGGATTGATGCCGAGCTCCTTCATCACGCCCAGAGCCTGCACCGAGAATGCTTCGTTCAATTCGAACAACTCCACGTCTTCGAGCGACCATCCCGCCTTTGCGACCGCACGCCGGACACCTTCGACCGGAGCAAGCATGATGAACTTCGGTTCGATGCCCGAAACAGCATACGAAACGACGCGTGCGAGCGGTTCTACGCCGAGTTCGCTCGCCTTCTCACTCGAGGTTACGACGAGAGCCGATGCGCCGTCGTTTACGCCCGGAGCGTTCCCGGCTGTGACCGTCCCACCGTCTTTCTTAAATGCAGGCCTCAATTTTCCGAGGGCGTCGACAGTCGTATCCGGGCGGACCGGCTCGTCGTAATCCAAAACAAAGGGATCGCCTTTCTTCTGCGGAATCTCGATCGGAATTATTTGCTCCTTGAAGTAACCATTCTCCTGAGCTTCGTGTGCTTTGCGGTGCGAATCAAATGCGAACTGATCTTGCGTCCCGCGTGTGATCTGATGCTTGTCGGCGACGATCTCACCCGTATTTCCCATATGCCAATCTTCGAACGGGCACCACAGCCCGTCATGGATCATCAGGTCGATGACGGACTGGTTTCCCATTCTGTAACCGTCGCGCGCACCGGGCATCGCGTATGGAATGTTCGACATCGATTCCATCCCGCCCGCGACAACAAAATCCGCGTCACCAAGTTTGATCGATTGCGATGCGAGAGCAACCGCACGCAGTCCTGATCCGCACACCATATTTACGGTCAACGCCGAGACTTCGGGCGGCAGTCCCGCCTTCATCGCCGCCTGTCGTGCAGGGGCTTGTCCGATGCCGGCCTGCACGACGCAGCCCATTATTACCTCGTCGATCTTCGCCGGATCGACACCGGAGCGTTTTACCGCTTCCTTGATCGCGATCGCCCCGAGCTCGGGTGCTGTAAAGCCCTTTAGCGCCCCCTGAAACTTCCCCGTTGGCGTCCGCGCCGCACTAATGATTACCGCTTCTTTGTTCTCTGCCATGATGACGTCCTGTTTGTGAAAAAAATGAGTATTAAAAGAAAACGATATTTTCGCATCCCGGCTCTGGATTCGCAATTAACGAGAGTGCTGCAGTCGGTTCCTTCCGTGGCCTCAGTGTGTTCCGGGGTACACAATTCCCGGCACCACCCGTGAGCACCGAACATACCGAAACCTCGACTTAGGTTGGTTCCAACGGAAACTACTTAACGTTCGGGCATTCATAGTCCATCATTGACTCCGATGTCCTCGTTCCAAAGATCGGGATTGTCAGCTATGTACCGGGCGAGAAGTGCGATGCATTCAGATGAATTCAGATCGATCACAGTCACACCGTTTTCGCGCAGCCAATCGATACCACCGTCGAAATTTACCGACTCGCCGACAACGACGGTTCCGATGCCGAATTGCCGGACCAGTCCGCTGCAATACCAGCACGGAGCAAGAGTCGTCACCATGATCGTGTCACGGTAGCTGCGCTGACGACCCGCTTTTCGAAAGGCGTCCGTCTCGCCGTGGATCGAAGGATCATCCTCCTGAACTCGCCTGTTGTGCCCTCGGCCAAGCAACTTCCCGTCGCCGTCAAACAACGCGGCGCCGATCGGAATGCCGCCCTCTGCTAAACCCATCCGGGCTTCCTCGATCGCTATATCAAGCATCTGCGAATAGTCGTCAATCATATAACGGCAATTGTGCGACCGTCCGGTCGATCAGACAAACCCGATAACCGACATAGATCAGGATAATTCCGATGAACTCGCCGATATAGAGAGCCTCGACCATTCCTGCCCTTGCCATTCCACCACCTATTCCGGGCAGAAGGGCTCCGATCGTTATGAGGGCGTTCCCGATGGCGCGATTTCGGCCGTTCTCGATCTTTGAGTAGCGTATCGCGCTGTAGAATGCCGAGCCTATCAGGAAGAGCGCGGAGTATGTGTTTATGAACGGTGTCAGAAGTCGAACCCATTGCCATTCGAGCGACGCACCGCCAGGACGAAACGTCTCTAGCAAGCTTTCGTTAACCGGTGACAGAAACACCAAGGCCGCGCTGATGATAATGAACGGCAGTGAAACCGCCGTCAGGATATTCGCCGTGCGTTTCTTGAAATGCAGATAAACCGAACCCGTCGCGAGCGGATAGCCGCCGAGGATGGCTCCCGCAACATACCAAGCCTTATTCAAAATCGGCGAATTGCCGAACAGCGTGATGTACGCTTCGAAAAATGTTCCTAGCCCGTACGTGAATACACCGATCGCCCACCACAAAAGATGGCGACCTCCTCTCGTCAAATATCGTCGGCCGATATCGGTCAGGAAGTATGCCGAAAATATAGTCGTCAGAATCGGCAGGTAATGGACCGGATGCAGAGTGCCGAAGATGTCGCTCATAGGTCGCTCATAGATAGATTTAAGCAAAAACAGACCGCGCGGGGCAAGCGGGGTTGATAAACGGTAAAAGGAGCCTATCATGGACATTAACTCGCATATGCCTACTGTTCACAGTTTCGTTTCCGGCGATTTTCTGATCTTCCAGCTTGAAAGTGGTTACGCACTCTTGCGCGTCTTGGCGGTGGATGAAACGGATGCAGGCGAAGTCTGGCATCTGGCCGCGTACAAAGATCTCTTCCTCGACGTCGAAGCCGTCGACGAGGCGCTTGACGATGCCACGAGTCTAATCATCGAGAAGCCGCATGTGGCGTTAACGAACCGGGCATTCGAGAGCACCCAGGTCGCACGGATGAGAAACGTTCCGCTGAGGGAAGATGATCTGGAAGATCTTAAGGCGTGGAAGCTCTCCGCCGAAAAAACGGTTTCAGACAGGTCGATAAGACTTCTTTTGGGACTACGATAGGCGGCGACGCTTGAGTTCGATGGCTATCAACTCGAGTTCCCGGCTCACCTGTCCTGTCACTGACGAATTCTCATGGGCGCGTCGGATCAAATACGGTATCGCATCCGCCACCGGCCCGTACGGGACATATTTCGAAACGCTATAACCGTTTTTCGCGAGGACATACGAGAGATTGTCGCTCATGCCGTAGAGCTGGGAGTAGAAGATGTGCGGATGATCGTGCGATAGACCGCGCTGATGCATCATCTGAGCGAGAAGCTGGGTGCTCCGCTCGTTATGAGTACCGGCGACAAAGGCAATGTCTTCGAGATGATCTATGCAGTATTCGAGCCCCGCATTATAATCCCGATCCGTCGCTTTCTTATTTGGCTGGATCGGCGATTCATAGTCCAGTTCTTCAGCCCGGGCCCGCTCCTTCTCCATATAAGCGCCGCGGACAAGCTTTACCGCTAAAACATATCCGTCAGAACTCGCCTGCTTCCGCGCTTCTCGCAAATATTGCAGCCTGTCGTTTCGATACATCTGAAGCGTGTTGAAGACGATCGGCGCACGACGATTATATTTCTCCATCATCTCGGTTGCGAGACGATCGATCGCGTCCTGTATCCAGCTTTCCTCGGCATCGATAAAAACCGGCTGGCCTAATGAATGCGCGAATTCACAGATCTCGTTTACGCGGGTGTGAATGCGCTCGCATTTCGTCTGGCCCTTTGCGTCGAGTTTCTTTTTCTTGCTGATCTTCTCGAGCGTGCCAAGCGGCGCGATTCCCGTGACCTTAAAGACAGCGAAAGGAATGTTCGGATCGTTCTTTGCCCGTTCAATGGTGCGGATGATCTCGTCCTTTGTGTTATCGAAATCGCCTTCCGTCGATTTACCTTCGATCGAATAGTCGAGGATCGTTCCGATATTGGCCGCGCCGAGTCGGTCGATAACCGGTTCGCATTCACGAATCGTTTCCCCGCCGCAGAATTGTTCAAAGATGGTTTCCTTGATCAGGCCTTCCACAGGCAGCCCCAGGTATAGCGCAAGCTTTGCGGCGCGCGTTCCGATGGCGTTTAGGAACGGCGAGTTGAGCATTTTAAAGAGGCGGTATTTTTCCCTGAGTTCGGCGTCGGATTTATCTGCGAACGCAGTTTCGGTGTCGCGGAAGTCCAGCTTGAATTCGCTCATAAAAACCGGATTC
>JBDTWZ010000209.1:0-4710 GCA_040006435.1 Acidobacteriota bacterium | reverse complement strand
ACGCATGAGCGCTCACGAAAAGATCTCCTCGGCGATCTGTCGGGCGATGTCGTAAGAATTAAACTCAGGTTTGATAATAAAGTGCCAATCAGCGAGGGCGTAGAGCTTTTGCCGCTCGTCGAACAGCGCCCGGGCCGCAGCTTTGTTCCGGGCCAACGGCCGTTCTTTCTTCGACATGCGAATATTCCGCCAGCAATGCTGGAACGTTGACTCTAACCAAACGCTGGTCAATCCGTTCTTCTTCAGGAGCTTGCGATTCACGTCTTCGGTCCAGGTCCCGCCGCCGAGCGACAGGATCTGAGCATTTGTTTCGGTCAGCACGCGCCGCAAGCTCGCGGTCTCAACTTGTCTGTAAAACGGCAGCCCGTCGGCGCCAATTATCTCGTGGATCTTTCTGCCCTCGTGTTCCTCTATAAACGAATCCAGATCGACACGATCACAATCAAGCAGCGCGGACAGGTGTCGAGCGATACTGGATTTTCCGACGCCCATGAAGCCTGTCAGTGCGACCCGCGTTTTGTTATTCGTAAACGACAGCATCTTGAAGTGTCTCAAAAAAGCCCGGGAACGAAACGTCGACGCACTCGGCCCCGAGGATTTCCGTTTCGCCTTCATCCGCGAGCAAACCCGCGACCGCGAACGCCATCGCGATCCTATGATCGCCGAACGAGTCCACCCTGGCTCCGATGAGTTTCGATTTTCCAACTTTGAAACCGTCCTCGAATTCCTCGGCCTCTGCACCCATCCGGCGGAGATTTTCGACGATCGCCGCGATCCGGTCGGTCTCTTTTACCCGAAGCTCAGCCGCATCGCGAACCTCTAATCCTCTTTCGAGCTGTGTGCCCAGTATTGCGAGTATCGGGAGTTCATCGATAAGGTTCGCGATCACGTTGCCTTTTATAAGAGGCTCGGTCCTCGCCGTTAGGCCTCCCATGACTCGGACATCGCCAACCGGTTCGTTATTCTGTTCGCCTTGATTTTCAAACCGAATGTCGGCCCCGAATCGTCGAAGAATATCGATGACGGCGATTCGTGTCGGGTTCAGACCTACATTCACAACCGTTAAGTCGGAGTTTTCCAAACAAAATGCGGCGATCAAAAAAAACGCCGCTGAAGAAATGTCCGAAGGTATCCTCATGTCAGCCGCGGTCAGCCGCGCGTCACCGCTGAGGCAGATCTGCTTTCCCGTATCGCCGATGCCCATCTCTCGAACGTCGACGCCGAACCAACGTAGCATTCGCTCAGTATGATCACGTGTGGGGATAGGCTCGATAACAGTTGTCTCGCCGTCTCCATTCAAGCCCGCGAGCAGGATGCACGACTTGATCTGAGCCGAGGCGAAGGGCAGCTCATACTTCATCGGCCGCAGCGGGTTCAAACCGTGGATCTTTATCGGTGCACGGCCGTCCGCGGATTCGATCTCAACTCCCATTTGACCAAGCGGCTTTATAATTCGTCCCATCGGCCTTCGCCGCAGCGAATCATCGCCGGTCAGTACGGAGTCAAATTTTTGCCCCGCTAAAACCCCGGCCATAAGCCGCATCGTCGTCCCGCTATTGCCGCAATCCAGGGGCCTGTCCGAAACACCGAACCCGGACTTCCCCACGCCTTCAACCCAAACTTTCGTAGCTTTCTGACGAATGGCCACCCCTAACTGTCGTAAACACTCCAACGTCGCGGCACAATCGGCACTCGTCGCAAAATTATTGATACGCGATTCACCATCCGCCATCGCTGCGATAATTGCTGCACGATGTGAGATAGACTTATCTCCCGGGAGAGCGATTTCGCCTCTTACACACTTTGCCGGACGGATGAGCATATTCGACCATTCTAGACCGTTTGCCGGGGATTT
Organism: Acidobacteriota bacterium; assembly: GCA_040006435.1. Classification (GTDB taxonomy): domain Bacteria; phylum Acidobacteriota; class Blastocatellia; order Pyrinomonadales; family Pyrinomonadaceae; genus OLB17. The sequence continues at coordinate 2,855 of JBDTWZ010000209.1, read as the reverse complement.
GTCTTGACACGAACTGCGTAAGCCTTTAACTTACAAGGACAATATTGTGGCAGGGATACAGCAGATCAAATTGCCAAGCCGCATCGAATCGGTCGATGAGGCGGCGCAAAAGGCGGACGAATTCGCAAAGGAACAGGGTCTTGGAGATGATTTCGTCTCCGCCATTGATCTCGCGATCCGCGAATCGGTTGCAAATGCCGTAAAGCACGGCAACAAATTCGCCGAGGAGAAAACCGTCGATCTGACCCTGGCGCATACCGACGAAGGATTTGAGATCACGGTCCGCGATTACGGAACAGGCTTTACGATCGACGACGTCCCGGATCCGACCAATCCTGAAAACCTTCTTAAGGCACACGGAAGGGGCATACTTTTTATGCGTTCTTTTATGGACGTCGTCGAGTGGTCCAACCATGAAGGCGGCGGGATGGTGGTCAAAATGATAAAACGTCAATAAATTACTGTCGCCCGCGTGGACTTTGAATTCTTGTTGGTCTAAAATCTGCTATCAAATCTATTAACTTAAAACAGAGGAGAAACAAATGTCGGATATTACTATTTCTGAACGTCAGGCCGGGGATGTGACCATTCTTGATCTCGACGGCAAGGTTACAATCGGCGAGGGCAGTGTTGCCCTACGCGGGGCCATCCGCCGGCTTCTTGGCGAAGGTAAGAATAAGATCCTGCTTAACCTTGCCAGCGTCGGTTATGTAGACTCGAGTGGTATCGGCGAACTCGTCTCGAGCTACTCAGCTGTTAGCAAGGAAGGGGGCACGCTCAAGCTTCTCAAACTGACGCAGAAGATCCAGGATCTGCTGGCTATCACGAAACTCCTCACCGTCTTTGACGTATTCGACGACGAGGGCGAGGCCCTGAGCAGTTTTAGTTGATCGATCGATTTTGTGTGAATGCCGACGCCTTGCGTGAAAAATGCAGGGCGTCGTTCTTTTGTCGGCGAAATTTTGCGCGAGCATCCCGATTTAGCTAATAATCATCTCTTAACTTGGCAAAGTACGTTGTTTCTGTGAGAGATTTCCCTTCGAGAGTTTCCTTAATTTCTTTCGGTGACAGCGTTCTTTGCCGAGCCTTTGATTGAGCAAAACCGATCCAATGAAAAGAGCACTTGTCGCCTTCTTATTCTTCGCTCTCGCAGCAAGTATTTCCGCCCAGGCCGTTCCGGCCGGGTTCGATCTCTCGAACTACGGTGTCAGGATCGAGCCTGATAATCGCGTCATTGTTGTTCTGGCGACGCTCGACGCGGCCCGCACGACTGACGGGACCGGTGAGAGTGTTCCGGTACTGAATACTAAACTTTCGCCGGAAGGAACAAAGTTTCGCGAACTGTTAAGGAGCGACCTTGCGGCTCTGAACGACGGTTTGCGCCAGCGCATTTCGACGTTTGTCATCCAGCACAAGAAGCGAAACCCGAACGCTACCGACGCCGAGCTCGTCGCCCCTTTTATTTCGATGGCCTACGCTTTGAGTCCGGTACCTGATCTGGCGGACCCGCTTGTGACGAATGATCTTCCCGGAAATCTTCTCGACGTCCTCGACTTTGCCCCGCTTGTTCGCGACTTCTATAGGCGTTCGAGCATCAGCGGAAACTTGAACGAATACGTCAAGGCATATCAAAAAGCGGCCGACGGATCGCTGCACAATTCATCGCGTGAGATGGTCAATGACCTCTTGAATTATCTTCACACGCGACCCCAGCTATATTTCGTCGAGAAGGTGAAAACTCAGACCCAGAAGACCGGCAGCAAGAAGACAACGCTGGCAAAGACCGAGACCCGACATCGCGAGCGGCGATTCGCCATCGTTCCGGAAATGTTGGCACCGGCGGGCAACATCATCTATTTGAATGTTAAGGACGAGTATTCAGTGATCGTTCCGCCCGACACCGACGTTTCATTTTCCGAGGTTCGACGTGGATTTCTGCATTTCGTTGTCGACCCGATCGTGCTCAACAACGCAAAGGACATCACGACGATCCGCGACGACGTAAAGGCGATCGTCGAAGAGCGCAGAAAGATAGATCCGAAGATCTCACCCGACGTTTATCTGGCGATCGCCCGCTCACTCGTTGCGGCGATCGACGCAAAACAAAGCGAGAATTTACGAAAGAGTCTCGCGCTTGAGCAGAGCCGGCGGCGCATTGATCTCGCGAAGACCGTCGAAGAGAAAAAAACTATTTCGGCGGAACTGAAAAAGTATGAGGCCGGTCTTTCCGACGAAATAGCTCTTCAGCTTTCCGAAGACTACGACCGGGGCTCGGTGATGGTCTTTTACTTCGCCGAGCAATTGAAAGGCGTTGAGAACTCGGGTTTCGACATCGCATCCTCGATGCGGGAGATGATCCTCGCGTTCGACGTTACAAAAGAGACTGGTAGATATGCTTCATTTGCCGACGCCAGAGCCAGGGCGCTTGCGGCGCGCGAAGAACGTAAACGCAATCCGCAGCAGCAAAACGCTATCGCGGTTAACCCGATCACCACTCGTCTCGTAGATATACAAAAGCTGATTGACGAAAAGAATTACAAACAGGCGGAATCTGAGTTAAGAACGCTTCTCAATCAGAATCCCCTCGAACCTCGCATCTACTACAACATCGGACGCACCGCTAGCCTCTCGGCCCAAAGCCTGACAGATGTCGATCAGCAAGCCGCGAAATTGCTTGAGGCAAAGGTCGCGTATGAGAACGTTGTCCGTTTCGCACAGAAACAAAAGGTCGATCCCGCTTTACTTTCACTTTCTTATGTCGCGTTGGCGAAGATCTACGAGTTCTACGACGAGGACGCGTATGCGATGAAGATCTACGATGCTGCCATCAGTGTCGGAAACGTCGCCGGCGGAGC
>JBDTWZ010000208.1:0-4794 GCA_040006435.1 Acidobacteriota bacterium | reverse complement strand
GGCTTGAGCGACGCGCCAAAGAATTCGCTCGCCTTGCCAATGGCCAACAACGCTTCTTCCAAATCGTTTTCGGCCACCTCCGGACGAACTTGCGCGGCCTCCTTGTCCGCCTGTGAGTTTTGGAACGCCCAGAGACAGATAGATGAGTAACCGAGAGCCATCACGACCAGTATGAAGATCTTTGCCGTATCTGTGAGGTCGGAAATCGCCAACAGGTATGTCAGAACCGGTGCGACCAGTCCGAACAATCCAAGGAGGAGTTGGCCCGAACTCAGGCCGACATCAGAATTTCGAGACGATCTGGAGAGTTTCATACAGACGGGGAAAAGAGAGAGGCGAAGAGCGTGATGAACTTCAAACTAAAAATCCGCCTTCGTTCGGCGGGATTCCCAAGGTGAAGATAACTTTTTATACGTAATTTAGTCAATATTTAATGAGAACTACAGTCGCCCCGATGTGCGGTCCAGCATCGGACACACCTAACAACACCGACAGAACGAACGCAAACGTGGCCATCCCAACGCCAATGCCGACCCCGATGGCCACGGTGAACACGAACATGCCGAATTCTAATATCAACTCAAACCGTTCGGGGTCTAATAAGAACGGCCAAACCATGCCGCCTGAAAAGCACTGGCCTCTACGTCCAGTGCCTTTATCGTTTTAGAGGCTAAAAACCGGCTCTTTTGACGTTTGACAATTCTTTCTTAAAACCAGCCTTTCGACGTTTTAGGAGTTGACTAATGTATGGCGGATGACTATATTGTCGTTTGTTCCAAAATTTAACTGTTCTGGAGCATGCCGCTCAAAAGGCGGTAGTAAGTAAAAATAAGTAAGTTTAATCTTTGAGAAAGACAGGAGAGTCCATTTAGAAATGAAAAAAATTATTGCACTTTCAAGCCTTTTAGCGCTCGGCGCATTGGGCATGGCTTGCGGCGACGCTGCGAGCAACACAGCTAACAAGAACGTTAACGCTGCGCTGGCAAATGCTAACGCTGCAGTTGCGAATGCAACGAACCAGATGCAGCAGGCGGCAAACCAGGTTTCGAACGCGGCGAGCCAGGTTAACGCTGCTACCTCGAATATGGCTAACAAAGCGGCTGAAAGTAATACGGCCAACGCAAATGCAAAACCGTAATCAAGGTTGCTTGATTATTTAGAAGATTTAGGGCGTCGTCTTCGGACGACGCCTTTTTCTTTCGGACCCGCTATGCCCCAATGAGTTTCCGCAGGTCTTTGACGTCCGTTACAGGTCTTTGACACACGAAATTTTCGCAGACAAAGCCGGTCGGTTCACCGTCGATCATTTCTTTGTCAGCAAGTAGATCGAGTTCCTCAGTTCCTTTCTCCGATACCGCAATAACTGCATCTGGCAAATATGTCGCCATTACCTCACGTTCCAACGGATTTCCTTTCTTCCCAACGACACAGATCTCTCTGACGCGCGAGATATGAAACTCCATTGCGGAAAGCGCACGCCCAAAACCTTGCGGATATCGCGTGAGTTGGGCCGCGGTTAGACGCAGGACCGTGGTGGCGAAGCGTTCGTACCTTTCATCTCCGAAAAACTTTGCAAGCCTGAGAAGAACGTCCGCCGCCACGGAATTCCCGGACGGCGTCGCATTGTCGTAGAAATCCTTGTTGCGGACGATCAACTCTTCATGATCGCTCGAGGTAAAAAAGAATCCACCACTTTCTTCGTCCCAAAATTCGGTAATCATCAAGTCCGTGAGACGCCGAGCTTCGCTCAGATACCGAAGTTCACCCGAAGCCTGGTAAAGAACGATCAGGCCGTCAGCCAGATTTGCGTAGTCCTCGATATACGCGTTCAATTTCGCCCTTCCGTCCTTCCATGTGCGAAGCAATCTTTGGTCATTTTGAAGATGCTCGAGTAGAAAGTCGGCATTCCGCCGTGCAATTTCGAGATAATCGTCGTTCTCGAGAACCGCACCCGCTTCGGCAAAGGCCGCGAGCATCAAACCATTCCAGGCGGTCAGGATCTTCTTGTCGCGAAACGGTTTAATACGTTTTTCGCGATGCTCGAAAAGCTTGGCGCGACTGCGATCGATCGCATTGTCTAAGGTCGCGACATCGATCTTCAGCGCTTTGGCTGCAGCGTCACGCGTGTGAGTAATATGCAATATATTCTTCTCTTCAAAATTTCCATCTTCTGAAACGTCGTAGTAGAGATTGAACACTCGGGCCTCTTCCGCGCCCAAGATATCGACGATCTCGGCCGGCGTCCACACAAAAAACTTTCCTTCTTCGCCTTCACTGTCCGCATCTTGCGATGAATAAAATCCACCCGCTTCGTCGAGCATCTCGCGTTTTACATATTCAAGGGTTTCGACCGCAACCTGTTTAAAGAAATCGTCTCGAGTAATTTGGAAAAGATGAAGGTAAATTCGAATAAGCTGAGCATTGTCATAGAGCATCTTCTCGAAATGCGGAACTAGCCAGATCGCGTCCACCGCGTAGCGGTGAAAACCGCCGCCGAGTTGGTCGTACATCCCACCTTCCGCCATTTTTCGAGCCGTGAATTTTACCATCTCAAGGGCTTGTTCGTTGCCGGTACGTTTCCAGTAACGAAGTAAGAACTCAAGAGACATCGATGGCGGAAATTTCGGGGCTCCGCCGAAACCGCCGTTTGTTTTGTCGAATGAACGCGTGATGCTCTGAAACGCTGAATCAAGCTGATCGGTAGAAACTAGGCCCGATGCGAATTCGGAAATGCCAACCCGCCTGATCTCGCCCAAGATCTCATTCGCCGAATGCATGAGCTCGTCACGTTTCTCTCGCCAGGCGTCCGAGATGCTTATCAGGATCTGGGACCATGAAGGCATGTTGTAGCGCGGCGATGGCGGAAAATATGTCCCGCCGAAAAACGGCAGCTTGTCGGGCGTGATAAAGACGTTCATCGGCCAGCCGCCGCGGCCGGTGGTAAGCTGAACGAACGTCATGTAAATCTGGTCCACGTCCGGTCGCTCTTCCATATCGACCTTTATGTTCACAAAATGCTCATTCATGATGCGGGCTGTCGCCTCGTCTTCAAACGACTCGTGCTCCATAACGTGACACCAATGGCAGGCCGAATAGCCTATGCTGATGAGAACCGGCTTGTCTTCGGCCTTGGCTTTTGCAAACGCTTCGTCTCCCCACGCGTACCATTCGACCGGATTGTGGGCGTGCTGAAGAAGATACGGCGAGGTTTCATCGATCAGCTTATTCGTGTATTTTTTCGGGCTCTGCATGGCTTTATTCTTTCACGGGGAACCGTTTTTTGAAACTTTGTTAACCGTCTGATATATTAACGGCATTTATGACGCCACGCTCCATAGCAAAGCTTCGTCCTTCCCGACAGCGCGCCAACCTTTTCGGCGGCGATTAATTTTCTCAATTCGTTCAGAGTGCGGGCTTTTGCCCGTAAGCCCCTTAACCATTGGACGCGATAAATCGCGCGCTCTAAACTCAGGAGGAAATTCATGACACCGACTACAGAACTTCAAAGACCAAGTATCAAAACCGAACTCCCAGGACCGAAATCGCGCGAGATCATCGACGCCGACGCGCAATACGTGACCCCTAGCTATCCCCGGCCCGATTACAAACTCGTCGCCGATCACGCAAGCGGTGTGTGGATTACGGATCCGGACGGAAACGTATTTCTTGACTGCAACGCGGGTGTCGCCGTCTGCTCGACCGGCCACTGCCATCCTGATGTCGTAAAGGCGATCCAGCAGCAGGTGAGTGAGCTAATCCATCTCTGCGGGACCGACTTTTATTACCGGCATATGCCTGAGCTCGGTAAAAAGCTCAACGAGATCGTGCCGATCGACGGCCCGACCAAAACGCATTTCGCAAACAGCGGCGCCGAAGCTGTCGAGACCGCGCTCAAGCTTGCGATGTATCACACGCGCCGGCAGAAATTCATTTCGTTCTTCGGATCATTTCACGGACGCACGTTAGGCGCATTAAGCCTTACCTCGAGTAAGAAAGCGCAGCGGCTTGGATTTATGCGACAGGCCCTCGACGTCGTTCACATTCCATACCCGAACAAGTTTCGCCATTTCGTTAGTGAGATGCCGACGGACGAGGTGACCATCACGAAGGACGTGATCAACTGGATCGAGAATCGGTTGTTCAAGACGACTACACCGCCGGAGGAAGTAGCAGGCATCGTCCTCGAAGTCGTCCAAGGCGAAGGCGGATACATTCCGGCGCCAAAACAGTTTGTGAAGCAGCTAAGACGGATCTGCGACGAAAACGGCATTATGTTTATCGCCGATGAAGTGCAGAGCGGTATGGGCCGTACCGGTAAGATGTTCGCGCTGGATCATCACGAAGGGATCAAGGCCGATATTGTCTGTATGGCAAAAGGACTCGGTTCGGGAATGCCCATCGGTGCATGCACGGCCCGCGCCGACATTATGGACTGGCACAAGGGTGCTCACGCATCGACCTTTGGCGGCAATCCTGTCGCGCTTACCGCCGCATTGAAAACAATCGAACTTCTACAAGGCGGATTGGTCGACAATTCAAGAACGGTCGGCGCTTACCTCGAAAATGGATTGCGAAAGCTGCAGGACAAGTACGACTGCATCGGGGACGTGCGCGGAATGGGAATGATGCTCGGCGTCGAATTTGTAACGGATAAGAAATCACTTGCTCCGGCACCCGAGCTTCGGGACAAAATAGAGTACGCCTGCTACGAGCGCGGTTTGATAATCCTCGGTTGCGGCACTAGTACGATTCGTTGGTCGCCGCCGCTCATTCTCAGCAAGGAAAATGTTGACG
>JBDTWZ010000207.1:0-4931 GCA_040006435.1 Acidobacteriota bacterium | reverse complement strand
GTCTTAGAGGTTTGTTGCAAGTCGTATTCCGACCGCCCCCACTACGATGTGTGATCGTGGACGATCCACCAGCCATCACCGAGCTTTCTGAATATCAGAGTGAACTTGCCTTTCGGATTATCATTCGCCCGGGTGAGCGACCAACTTCCGAGAACTACGGCCGCCTTTTTGGAAATTACATTGATCTCAAGATCGCTGAATTTCAGCCTACCCATCTTTTCGCGCGAATCATAATTTTTCTTGTACCTGTCGAGCGTCGTCTCCCAGCCGTGCGTCACGCTGTCACCCGAAACAAAGACAAGCTCCTTCGAGTTCCAATAGCCGTGCATAAATCCGTCGACGTCGCCACGATTCCACGCGCCGGTTTGAGCGTCCATGACCGAGAGTATGTCGGTCTTTATCTTGGCGATTTCTTTCGCCGACTGTCCAAATACCGGTACCGCAACAAGGAGACACGCGGCCGCGCTCAATAGGATCCTTTTCATGCTACGGATTATAACAGCGATCGACTGGCAACAGCGCGGCCGTACGTTGCTGATCCGGCCGCGCCCGAAGATCGCTGATAGCGATCGTTACCGCGAATCGTCGGTGCCCTTTTGCTTGTCGGTCAACGTGATTCCCATCTTCTCAAGCGTCGTCTGATTCAGAGTTCCAGTCGCTTTCAGTCCTTTCGCTTCTTGATACTTCCTCAAACCTTCGCGGGTCGTGTCGTCGAGTTTTCCGGTCTCGTCGCCTGAATACATACCGCCGCGTTTCATTAATCGCTGAGCCTCGGCGATCTGCTCCTTTGTTGCGCGAAATATCGCCCGCCTTGGCGTCCCGCTCGAGCCTGTTTTTGAAGATGCGAACGAATTTGCTGAAACGGGTATCGCTTTCTGCTGTTCCGTAAGAGTGATCCCCATTTTTTCAAGCGTCGCGCGATTGAGGGTTCCGGTCTGTCGGAGTCCATTGTCTTTCTGAAAACCCTTTAGCGCTTCGCGAGTCGGCGGATCCAGTTTTCCCGTTGCATCGCCGGATAACAATCCTTTCGATTTGAGCATCTTTTGCGCGGCGGATATCTGGCCCTTGTTGGCTCGAAAGACTGGACCGCGTTTTGGAGCGGCGGATCTTTGATCAGTTTGTGAACTTGCCGTCTGTCCGAGAGCGGCGGGTGCAAACGACAACAAAACGAAAATAAAAGTGTAGAGCTTTTTCATATGTTCCTCTCAATTGGTGTAGGTAAAAACGAGCAAAGCAGGAGATGTGGGACATGCCCTTTCTCAACGGAAGAAACAGATGCTTTGCGGAGCGATAGGAGTATCCGACATGTTTGGAAACTGAATCTACGTGTTTTCGTTAATTAATCTAAAGCCGTCTGAAATTCACCCGAAAATATCCAAGAGGCGTCGCCAGCAGTTGAGTTACAGTCCTAAACCTTTACCTGTGACAGAGAGCAAACTGTAACAACCGTCGGCTTTTGTGGTCTCGCCGCTGCTAGCCTTTCATTGCTCAGAAGTAATCTCTTAAAGGAGTAGTTCAAAACGCAATGAATAAAATAATTACAGCAATTTCCCTCGTGATGTGTTGCATGGCCGTCGGGATCGCCCAGGATCCGGATGACGGGTACAAGAAAGGTGAGTTTTTCGTCGGTTACTCGAACCAGCAGGTCGATACGGGACTTGGGGACATTGGTGACGATCTCGGAACCGACATAAGCAAACGCGAGACCTTTCAGGGCTTTGATGTTTCTGGCGTCTACAACGTCAGCCGTTACGTCGGGCTGAAGGCCGACGTCTCGGGAGCTTATAATAACCGGAGCTTCATTTTTTACGTTCCGACCCCTGGCGGCGGAACCGGGAACCTCGCATTTCAGACCAAGAATGCACTGTACAATTTCCTTGGCGGTGTACAGCTTAAGGACAATTCTAAGAGCGGGCGTCTGAAGCCATTTGCTCATGCGATGATCGGCGCCGCACACGCTCGAACGAAAGTCCGAGAGCTCGGTTGTTCGGCCGGCGTCGACTGCACGGGGATTGAAAGTGGATCGGAGACTGGATTTGCCGGTGTATTCGGCGGTGGTATCGATGTGAGGCTAAACAACCGCATTCAGATCCGACTAATCCAGGCCGATTATAATCCTGTTTGGAACAGCGGCTTTCGGCAGGACAACATTCGTTTCGGTTTTGGCCTCGTATTTTAGGGCCCATACATGTCTCGAGAGCCGCGCCCGCTCGCCGGCTCTTATTTTCTTACAAAAGTTACCGCGCGCCGCCTACCCTCCAATTTCTATCACGTTCATACCATCGTAAAAACTCTGTCGGTGAGCTTGCTGAATGAATGCTCATTCAGTTATAATTCCGCTCAAATACACTAGCAAAAAGGGCCATTTGATCTTATGAACATTACTAAAGCCGCGGTTCTCGGGGCGGGTACAATGGGTGCGGGAATCGCCGCTCACCTGGCGAATGCCGGTATTCCGACTCTGCTTCTCGATATCGCTCCGCGCGAATTAACTTCGGAAGAAGATGCGAAGGGCCTTACGCTTGATTCACCAAAGGTTAAGAACCGGATGGTGGCCTCGCTGTTCGACGCTGCAAAAAAACTCAAACCGGCTCCGTTTATGCTCGCCGACAACGCAAAGCTTATTACGCTCGGCAACTTTTCGGACGACATGTCGAAGCTCAAAGACTGCGATCTGGTGATCGAAGCCGTCGTCGAGAATCTCGAGATCAAGCACAAAGTCTTTGCCGAAGTCGAAAAAAACCGCAAGCCCGGCGCCGTTATCGCGACAAACACCAGCGGCATTCCGATCAGATCCATCGCGGAACCGTTTTCCGACGATTTCAAATCACACTTTGTCGGCGTCCATTTTTTCAATCCGCCACGCTATATGAAGCTCGTCGAGCTGATCCCGACCGAGTGGACCAACGGCGAACTGGCATGCAAGATGTCCGGGTTTCTAAACCAGCGCCTCGGTAAGGGCGTGGTGCCTGCAAAGGACCGTCCGAACTTTATCGCGAATCGCGTTGGCACATTCGGCATGATGGCGACGGTTCACGAAATGATCTCGATGGGGTTTACGCCGACCGAGATAGATCAGATCACGGGAAAGGCGATCGGCCACGCGTCTTCGGCCACATTCAGAACATCCGACCTTGTCGGGCTTGATATTTTGGTACACGTAAATCGAAATCTCTATCCCGCGATTCCGGACGACGAGGACCGCGAGGCCTTTCTAATTCCCGATGTCATCGAGAGGATGCTAGAAAAGAAATTGCTCGGCGATAAGACGAAGGGCGGGTTTTATAAAAAGTCCACAGATGCCGAAGGCAAACGAGTGATCCTCGAACTCGATCTCGAGACATTCGAATACAAACCCCAAGAGAAGACAAAATTTCCGTCGCTCGATGCGGCAAAGGGGATCGAAGATCTGCCGACTCGCGTTAAGACTCTTGTTTGGGGCGAAGATCGCGTCGGCGAATTTCTCTGGAAGACGTCGTCACGAATTTCGAGGTACGCGGCCAACCGCATCCCTGAGATCTCGGACACGATCGTCGAGGTCGACAACGCGCTCAAGTGGGGTTTTGGTTGGGAGATCGGTGTGTTCGAGGCGTGGGACGCGATCGGTGTTCGCGAATCGGTCGAGCGGATGAAGAAAGAAGGTCAGCCGGTTCCGGCAAACGTCGACAAGATGCTCGCGTCCGGGGCTGAGACATTTTATAAGAATGAAAAGGGAGAGCGTTCTTATTACGATCTCGTCAGCGGCGAATATAAACCAGTCTATGAGCAGCCCGGAGTCGTTGTTCTAAAGTCCTTGAAAGAGCGGACGGGCGTAATCAAGTCGAACCCGGGCGCGTCGCTCATCGATCTCGGCGACGGCGTCGCATGTCTCGAATTTCATTCGAAGATGAATTCGATCGGCGGAGATACGGTGCAGATGATGAACTTCGCGATCGACGAGGTCGAGAAGAATTTCAAGGGTCTTGTCGTCGGCAACCAAGGCGGTAACTTTTCCGCCGGTGCGAACATCATGATGCTGCTACTCGCGGCGCAGGAAGAAGAGTGGGACGACATCAACATGATGGTCGCAACTCTGCAGAAGGCTATCATGCGGCTGCGTTATTCGGCGAAACCGGTTGTCACGGCGCCATACGGTCTGACACTCGGCGGCGGATGCGAGATCTCGATGCACGGCGACCGCGTGCGTGCGGCGGCGGAGACATATATGGGTCAGGTCGAGGTCGGCGTCGGATTGATCCCGGCCGGCTGCGGTACAAAGGAAATGACGATGCGTGCGATGGACGCCGCGTCGAAAGTTCCGGATGCCGATCCACTCGCATTTCTGAAGAAGACTTTCGAGCTCCTCGGCATGGGCAAGGTTGCAACGTCGGCACAGGAAGCCAAGGCGTGGGGTTTCTTGCGTGAATCAGACTCGATCTCGATGAACGGCGATCGTCTGATCGCGGATGCGAAGCAGGAAGTATTGAATCTGGACGCATCGGGTTACGTGCAGCCGGTAGAGCGGACCGACATTCTCGCTCTTGGCGAATCGGCCGAGGCGGCGATGAAGCTTGCTCTCCATATGATGAAGCAGGGAGGATTTATTTCCGATCACGACGCACTGATCGGTAAGAAGCTCGCACATGTGATGAGCGGCGGCAGCCTCAATCATCAGACGTACGTTTCCGAGCAGTATCTGATCGATCTTGAGCGCGAGGCTTTCGTTTCGCTTTGCGGCGAGCGGAAGACGCAGGATCGGATCGCGGCGATGTTAAAGACAGGGAAACCGTTGAGGAATTAGACTTCCTCTGCGTGCTCTGCGAGCTCTGCGTGAAATCTTCTCACGCAGAGGTCGCAGAGACCGCGGAGTACTTTCGGCAGGCGAAGCGAGTAACCGAGGCGGATGGTTTTCCGACCGTCAGGCAGGGCTGAACGTCAGCTGGCCCCTTTTC
>JBDTWZ010000206.1:0-4968 GCA_040006435.1 Acidobacteriota bacterium | reverse complement strand
TCTGCGCCTTTCCACCGAAGTTCCAGGACAAAAAATATCGGAGCTTATTGTTTTCGGCCGCGGCCTTGTTAAATGCAAGATTATTTGTTCCGCTCTCGATCTTCACGACCGACGCGGTCTGCTTTACACTCGGTCCGACGATCCGGGCCCTCTGCTGCGCATAGACGTCGAGATCGCCAAGCAGTAAATAAGCGATAACACAGCAAAAAAGTGTTACGGCTGCTGAAGGAATTAAAATGCGGTTCCTCATAGGTAAGCGAAGGGTTGTGATGCAGCCCTCTTGCCAGCGGGTTCGCCGTGTTTATTTTACAGCATTTTCGAGGGCGGATTTTAGGTCGGTGAATTTAAATTTGTAACCCGCTTCCTGCAGACGTTTAGGCTCGACTCGCGTGCTGTCGATGAGGAGCGCGTCGCCCATTTCCCCGAAAACGAGATTTACCGCGAACTCAGGTAGCGGAAGAATTGTGGGGCGATATAGAACCTCGCCGAGGGTTTTCGTAAATTCCTCGTTCGTTACCGGATTCGGACTGGCGACGTTCACCGCGCCGCGAAGCTTCTCATTTTCAATCGCGTAATTGATCACCTCAACCACGTCGTCGAGCGCAATCCAGCTCATCCATTGCTTGCCGCTGCCGACAACGCCACCGACACCGAGCTTGAAAGGCGTCAGCATCGTCGCGAGAGCTCCGCCATCTTTAGACAAAACAATACTGGTTCGAAGAAGAACCGTCCGTATGCCGGAGTCTTCGGCGCGGCGCGACTCCGTTTCCCATTCTTTTGAAACGTCGGAAAGAAACGTGTCGCCGGGCCCGGTGGTTTCGATTACGATCTCGTCGCCGCGATCTCCATAGAAACCCATCGCCGAACCCGCGATCAATACATTGGGTTTTCGCTTTAGACCTGCGAGCGTGTTGACCAGATTGCGGGTTCCGTTTACGCGGCTGTCGCGAATCGCCTTTTTCTTTTCGTCTGTCCAACGGAGGCCGGCGATTCCCTCACCCGCGAGGTGAACGACGGCGTCGAGCCCTTCAAGCTGCGAGAGATCTTCTTCGTGAAAACCGTCTTCGACGCTCCACTGGATCTCGTTCTCGTGCTTCGCCTCACCGCGACCCGCAAGCAGCATCTCGTATCCCTTCTCCGAGAAAGACCGCTGCAGGGCTTTTCCGATCAGACCGCTCGCACCTGTTATAAGAATTCGCATACTTAATAAAACAAAAGCGCGGTCGCTACCGCTTCCCCTTCTGACTTCTCAGCTCTTCTCTGACAAAGCGCACCATCAAATTTATTTCGCGATCCGTCAACTGCCCTCGAAACGGCGTCATCCCATTTCCGCCGTCGGCAATGTGGCGATAGATCTCGGCGTCGGTTTTATATTTAAATTCGCCGTCGCGCAGATTCGGGATCTGCTTTCCGTCATCGAGCGTCTTCCCTTCGCCTTCCGGTCCATGGCAAATTGCACAGTTCTGACGGAACAACGAGGCTTCATAAGCCTTACTCTCAGAGATCATATATCGATGCGATTCGGAGCTCCAACAACCGACGGCTAGCATCGCAAGAGCCAGAACAAAAAGCGTTAGAAGTTTCATCCTCGAATAGATTATAGATGGTGGCGAATAGATCGGATCAATCCTCGAATCTATCATCTCGGATCTATTTCGAAGCCGCGGCTTCTTCTCTTAATGCCCGCTTGAATATTTTTCCCGTACCGCCGATCGGCAGTTCGGACCGAAACTCGACGTGGCGGGGATATTTATTAGCCGCAAACTGCTCTTTGCACCAGTCGGTAAACTCAGTTTCTGTCAGCTCAGCACCCTGTTTCAGTACGACGAAGGCCTTCACTTCCTCACCCAAACGCTCATCAGCGACACCGATCACCGCGCAAAGCGAAACAGCCGGGTGCGTCATGATCACTTCCTCAAGCTCGCGCGGATAGATGTTGTATCCGCCGCGAAGGATCATATCCTTCTTGCGGTCAACGATCGAGAGATATCCTTCGTCATCAATGATGCCGATATCGCCGGTGTGAAACCATCCATTGCGAAACGCCTCGGCTGTCGCATCCGGACGCTTGTAGTAGCCCTTCATAACATTTGTCCCGCGGATGACGACCTCGCCTCGAGTCCCCAGCTCAACCTCATTGTCGTCGTCGTCGAAACAGCGCACGTCCACGCCGAAAATCGCTTGTCCCACCGTTCCTGCCTTAGACGGCTTCGCAAAATGATTGAATGTCGCTAGCGGTGAAGTTTCCGAAAGCCCATAGCCTTCCATCACGCGAACTCCGAATTTCGACTCAAACGCTTTCATCACCTCGACCGGCATCGGCGCTCCGCCGGACGTGCAAACCTTCATCGTCTCCGAGACCCGGCTAATGTCGTAACCTGTTTCATCAACATACTTGAGCAGCGCCCAGTACATCGTCGGTACGCCCACCCAAAAATTCACTTTCTCCTTGACCATCGCCTCGAGCGTAGCCTGCGGGTCAAATCGCGGCAGGAGCACGACGCGATTGCCGCCATAGAGATTGGTGTTCATCTGGACCGTCTGGCCGGTCGTGTGAAAAAGCGGAAGTGTGACGAGGACGGTCTTCTGCTCACCATCCGTGAAATCCAGAACTGGCAAATGCGTGTTCCATGTCGTCGTAACATTCGACATTATGTTGAGGTGAGTGAGCTCTGCTCCCTTCGGCTGACCGGTCGTTCCGGAGGTGTAGAGTATTGCGCACGTATCGGACGGAGCCGTGGGATACGTTTCAAAACGTTCGGACTTGCCCAAGATGATCTGAGCCAAAGTCTTGTGATCTGGAAGCGGCGGGTCTTCCGCGCGGTCTGTTTCAAGGAGGCACGTTTTCGTAATCACAATTAGGTGTTCGCATGTGTCGACCTGATCGAACGCCTCTTTTACGCACTTACTGAGCGGGAGCTCATCCGTCCCTTCGAACACAAACACCGCCTTCGCGTCCGAATCTTTCAAGTGATATGCAACCTCGCGCGGCTTGAATAAAACATTCAGCGGCACGACCGCCGCGCCGGCTTTCAGGATCCCGTAATAGACGACCGGGAAAAATGGCAAGTTCGGGCAGCTCAGCGCAATTTTGTCGCCGTGTCCAATCCCCATCTCGGCGAGAGCATTCGCGACGCGGTTAGACATCGCATCGAGCTGGCCATACGTCATCCGGACCGCTCCCCAGACGATCGCTTCATTCTGTGGTGCGAGCCGAGCGTGATGCGAGACTATCGACGCAAGATTGAGCGTGGTAGCACTAAATTCCATAAGATTCCGCAGGGTGGAGGTAGAGGTTTCTAATTAAGATAACACAACTCGTTCACCGAGGATCAAAAGCAGTTCCTTAGCCGACGATTCGTTGACGGATCGAGCAAATTTTCATAGAATTTCGTCTCAGCCGGCCCCAACCCCGGCCCTTATAATTTTATGAGAAATGCAAAGCTTCCCACGAGCGTTTCCCCGACGCTCTTTATCGCATGCACGCTGCTCGTTCTTGCAACTTCCGGTTTCGCGGGAGGCAGTGACCATGTTGGCCAGTTCGATACGGCTCTCGCGGTGAATGCCGAAGAGAGGGCACAGATCGTTTTCAAGCCTGCTCCACGCGAACGCGCTGCGGATGCCGGTCGATTCGGCCCTAACACGCACTTTACGACGGCTCAACTGTTCGACCCTTTAACCGGCCAGGCATCACTACTTGCTCTCCTCGTCGAAGAAGTAGACGAGAACCCCATGCTGTTCGTCGATCTTGACGACGACAACAGAATTTCGGCTTCGGAAAAATTCGAGCTGAAAACAACCGAAAATTCTTACATCTGGGAAACCACGGTTACGATCCCGATCAAGGGTGGCTTTTTCACGTCACGTCCGATTCACGTTCAATATTTTCAGTCCTTCAAAACGGCTAAGATGACGGAGGCTGATCGACTGATCCGTCAAACGACCGAGGCCCTCGCTCGGGGTACGGTAAACGTTAACGGCAAGAAAGTGGCTGTCCAATACGCGCTCGTCGAGAAAAAGAAGGTCAATCCGCGCGAGGGCTGGCTTGGCATGGATGTGGATGGTGACGGACAGGTCGACATGGACAATCTGTCACCCGAAGCCGCAAAGGCAGACAATGAAGCGGTGATCTTTCGTGTCGGTAACATGTACCTTTCGACGAAGAAGGCGGACGCCGAAAAGAATCAGATCGTCCTTCGCGAACACGATTCAAAAGAATACAAGCGTATTGAACTTTATATGGGGCAAGAATTCCCCGATTTTGCTTTCTCGGATTTTGACGGCAAGAAACGAAAATTCTCTGAGTTTCGCGGCAAGTATGTTCTCCTCGATATCTGGGGATTCTGGTGTCCACCGTGTCGAAAAGAGCTGCCGTACATCCGGGACGCACAGAAACGTTTCGCGAGCAGAAATCTGGAAGTGGTCGGACTGAATACCGACGCGGACTATACTGTCGACTCAATGAAGAAAGCTCTGAGGGACAATGGAATGGTCTGGACTCAAGCAAAGTTCGACAGCGTCGTCGACTTTCTTCGCGTCGGACTGAGGGTCAGCTCGTTTCCGACTACGTTTCTCATCTCGCCGGACGGAAAGATCCTCTCAATGAGTCGTCGCGATCGCAAAGAACCCGATCTGCGTGGTGCCGACCTTCTCGAGAGTCTGGATAAAATATTGCCGGCCAAGTAAATTGAAGGCTCAGGTGCAGAAGTCACGCTAGATTTGCTATTCCACAGTTACTGCTCCCGATTGGTCTGGTTCGAAACTAACCGTCGCGCTCGAATTGATCGAGGTATCCATCTTCTGAATCGAATGGACGCGGAATTGTTCGCTCGGTTCGGGAAAGTCGGTTCGAAAATGCCCGCCTCTTGACTCTTCTCTCCAGAGAGCGGCCTTTGCGACCAGGGTCGCAAGTGTCACAAAATTTCTTGACGACGTGCTGAGGTTCGACTTCGATATCTGGTCGAACTC
>JBDTWZ010000205.1:0-5027 GCA_040006435.1 Acidobacteriota bacterium | reverse complement strand
CTGTCATTCTCACTTACCATCCAGCCTACTACCACCGGACATTTCGAACATACAATCACACGAACCTACACGAAAGAGAACACGAAACAAGAAAGGTCTTAAATTCAGCGATGACTTCGTTGCTTCGTGGTTAAGTTTTCAGTTTTGCGATTGAGACCAAGGTGAGACGGGCGAAATCCTTACCACGAACACACACGAAAATGCACGAAACAAGACAAGACACGAAACCAGAGAGTAGAAACCAGGATTCACATTGGGTTTTTATCTGATCAATCCGCTCAATCCGCGTTCAAAAAAACTTGTTTTCATCGGCTTCTCCGACGTTTGAGCATCCTCTTTCAGTTTTGTAATTGAGTCACTTACCCTCGGCCGATCGGCCATTGGATCTAAGTTTAACGAGAAGCTCGAGCAAGGTATTCGGGTTCACGGGTTTGGGAATGTGATCCTGAAAGCCGGCGTCGAGTGCTAGTTTTCGATCCTGCACGCTGACATAACCGGTAAGCGCGATCGCCGGCGTCTTGCCCCCTTCGCCCGGTGGTAAACTACGAACGCTTCGAATCAGATCGTAGCCATCTTCGCCTGGTAATCCGATATCACTTACAAGAACGTCGGGTTTCAGAGTTCTGACTTTCTCTACCGCCTCCGCGGCCGACTCCGCAGATTCGACCCCGACTCCGTAAATCGAAAGGACCATCTCCAGCATGTCGCGCGAATCCTTATCGTCTTCGACAAGCAGAATGGTCATGCCCTTTACTTTCGAGGTAAGTTCATGAGAGATCTCGGACGTCGAAGGCGCACTATTCAGGGGCGTCAGACGGTTGGAATCCGCTATCGGCAGGCATATAGAGAAGCGGGCCCCCTTATCTTTGCCGTCGCTGTGCGCGGTGACGGTCCCGCCATGAAGTTCGACAAGGTGTCGTACGATCGCGAGACCCAAACCAAGGCCTCCGATCCGCCTCGTATACGTACTGTCGGCCTGCCTGAACCTTTCAAAAACATACGGGACGAACTGCGGATTGATTCCCTGACCGGTATCGCTGATCTCGATCTCAACGCTCGAACCCGCGCGTCTCAAGCGGATGCCGATCCTACCGCCGTCCGGCGTAAACTTAACCGCGTTCGTTAATAGATTGAGGAAAACCTGCTGAAGTCTTTCTGCCTCGCCTTCGACCGGTACCGGCTCGTATTCGTTACTCTCGACTGTGAGATCTAACGCCTTGGCCTCCGCCGAAGGTCTTATCATCTCGACAACGCCATCGATCACGTTGGCGATGTCTATCGGTTCGCGCTTGATCTCGAGTTTGCCGGTAATGATCCGCGAGACGAAAAGAATGTCTGAGATCATTTCGGACTGGCCCTTGGCGTTTCGCTCAATCACTTCCATCGCGCGCTCTATCTCGGGCGGTTCGAGCTTTCGCGTGCGGAGTATTTGTATCCAACCGAGGATCGAATTGAGCGGTGTCCGTAGCTCATGCGAAAGAGTGGCGAGAAACAGATCTTTCTGCCGGTCTGCCTGTTCGAGCTCCAGAACCAGATCGCGGGTTTGATACTGTCGCTCTCGGGCGCGAAGTGCGCCGCGGACAGCACTTATGAGCATCGTTATCCTTATCGGGCGCTCAACGATCGTGATGTTGACCTTCGTACCCAGCGTCTCGAGAAGTCTTTCGGCATTCCGGCTATGACTCGAAAACAGAATCACCGGTAGATCGGACCAGATCGGCTGGTCGTCAAGCGATTTGATAAAGGCTGAGACCTCCTCGTCTTCGACCGCCTCTTCCGCCAGCAGAACGGCACCGCAGCCTTCCTCAACTCGATCGCGCAGTTCAGCCGCGGTCCTGCAACCGTGCGCACTGATACCCACCCGCTCCAATGTACTGCAGACAAGATCACCGTCCCGGCCTGTCGGCATAAGCACCAGGACCCAGTTTTCACGATCTTTACTTCTCGTTTCCACCGTCTGTCATTAAACCTCCGATCTCTCCCCTGAAAACCGGTACGCCCGTCAAAACCCCGTGAAAGCCAGTTAGTGGCTGACCGAGCTGAAGCCCGCCCGGCCCGATCCGAAACTCTCTAATTGTCCGCTCGTGATCACCTGTGCGTTTCTTCAGGATCGAGATGGCCTGATGTACCGAGCCCGTCGCCTCAAAGTACCGCAGCATGATCACGGTGTCAGAAAGATAGCTCAGATCGATCGGCGTCTGCATCGATCCGACCAATCCATATTGTCCGACGACAAGAATGCTGACCACGCCATTTCGATTCAGGTAGGCGAGCAGCTCGTGAAACTGCATCGTCAGATAACGTTCTTGCGGGGTGGCCATCATGTAGCCGTTAACACTGTCGATGATCACGATCTTCGTTCCTCTGTCCTCGACCTCGCGGCTGACCATATACGACAGCTCGCCCGGCGTAAGCTCAGCCAACTGAATCTGGCGCAACGTGATCCTGTCTTCTTCAACGTATCGCTTTACGTCCATCCCTAGAGCCGATGTACGACGGTAGAGGGTTTCCGGACTCTCGTCGAACAAATACACAGCGGCCCGCTCGCCTCTCTCAACGGCAGAGCAGGCATACATCATCGAAAGCGTGGATTTGCCAACGCCGGCCGGGCCAAGCAGGATCGTGCTTGTACCGTAATGCAGACCACCCATCAGAGCATCAAGTTGTTCTTCGCCGGTGCTGAGAGTTCCCTCGTCAAAGTCGATCTTTTTTTCCTGCGAAAGGCGTGGAAATACGATGATGCCGCCGGTCTCGATATTGAAATCGTGATAGCCCGATTGAAAGTTTACGCCGCGCATCTTCACGACACGTATCGCATGCCGCTGGCGCCCGTACTCAACCGGCACATACTCGAGGTTTAGAACCCCATGAGCGACACTCTCCAATTGGCGATCCGGAGCTTTCGACGTACGGTCATCCAGCAAAAGCACCGTGCACTGCCGAGTCAGAAAATATTGTTTGAGGGCGAGGATCTGGCGGCGAAATCGCAGCGGGTCGCTGGCCAGCATACGCATTTCCGACAGCGAGTCGAAGACAATGCGGGCAGGATCGACGCGCTCTACTTCATCGAGGATCAACCGTGTCGTTTCATCGAGCTCGACTTCCGAGGGATGAAAGACCGTGTAGCGCGAATTGTCCGTCAGACTGTCTCCCGATTCGGTCAGATCCTGGATAACGATCCCATCGAGTGACCATCCGTGCGATCCAGCGACGGCGATCAACTCTTCCTTACTCTCGGATAAAGTTATGTAAAGACACTTGTCTCCGGAGCGGACACCTTCGAGAAGAAACTGCAGCCCGAGCGTCGTCTTTCCCGTTCCAGGACTTCCTTCGATCAGGTGAAGACGGTTTTTGGGGAGCCCGCCTCTCAGAATAAAGTCGAGTCCGACGATGCCGGTCGAAATGCGCACTGGTGGTGCGACTTGCTTATCGTTCATACAAAAAAAGGAAGGATCTAGATAGATCCTCTGCACGGGTTGAGGGGGTGAAGTTATTCTCGCACACGGGAGTAGCGTTCCGCAAAACTTTTCCAGACGGTGAGTTTAGAATCATTCCCACTCGATAGTGCTGGGCGGCTTTGATGAAATGTCGTAAACGACGCGATTGACGCCGCGAACCTCGCTGGTGATGCGCGAGGAAACTCGAGCCAGAAAATCGTGTGGCAGGCGAGCCCAGTCCGCCGTCATGCCGTCTGTGCTCGTCACAGCGCGAAGGGCGACAGTCTTCTCATAGGTTCGAAAATCGCCCATCACTCCGACGGATTGGATCGGGAGCAAGACGGCGAATGCCTGCCAGACGTCCGTGTAAAGGCCCGACGTGTGCAGCTCGTCCGTAAAGATCTTGTCCGCTTTCTGCAAGAGCTCGACCTTTTCCGGCGTGATGTCACCGAGGATGCGCACGCCGAGACCCGGGCCCGGAAACGGATGACGCTCTAGCATCTTTGCCGGGATCTGCAAGTCGCGGCCAATGATGCGAACTTCGTCTTTGAATAGTTCTCGCAGCGGCTCGATCAGCTTCAGGTTCATCTTCGCCGGCAGACCGCCGACGTTGTGGTGCGTCTTGATCGTGACCGACGCGCCACGGAGCGAAACCGATTCGATCACGTCCGGGTAGAGTGTGCCTTGCACAAGCCATTTCACGTCGCCGATCCTTTTCGCCTCGGCGTCGAAGATGTCTATAAATTGTCCTCCGATCGCCTTACGCTTCTTCTCGGGATCGATCACGCCCTTCAACACTTCGTAAAAATCCTGCGACGCATCGACGCCACGAACGTTGAGGTGAAGATTCTCCTTGTACATCCGCAGCGTATCTTCAAACTCGTTCGCGCGGAGCAGACCGTTGTTGACGAAGATGCACGTCTGACGCGTCCCGATCGCTTCGTGCACGAGCGTTGCCGCAACCGTCGAATCGACCCCGCCCGAAAGCCCGCACACGACGTTGCCGCTCTCGCCGATGATCGAGCGGATCTTCTCGATCTCTTCTTTTATAAAGCTTGCCGGCGTCCAATCGCCGCAACAGCCGCAAACATTTAACAAAAAATTTCGAAGCACTTCTTTCCCAAGCGGTGTGTGTGAGACTTCGGGGTGAAATTGCACGCAATAGATATCGCGTTCCTCGTTCTCGATCGCGGTAATGACCCCGCCCGTCGTCGCCGTCTTGTGAAACCCGGCCGGGAGCGCCGTGACATGATCGCCGTGGCTCATCCACACGTCGAGCTCGAAGGGCAGCTCGTTAAAAAGTTTTGTCGCGCCACTGAGAACCTTTAACTTTGCATGTCCGTACTCTCGTCGCGCCGCCGGCTCGGATTTGCCGCCGAGATCGATCGCGACGAGCTGCATTCCGTAGCAGATGCCGAGTATCGGAGTGGTTACCTTGTCGTAAAAATCCGGCGCGACGCGCGGTGCATCTTCATCCGTAACGCTCGATGGCCCGCCCGAAAGGATAACGCCCTTCGGATTTTTCGCGGCGATATCGTCAGGCGAAAGATGAAATGGATGGATCTCGCAATAGACGCCCTGCTCGCGCAC
>JBDTWZ010000204.1:0-5099 GCA_040006435.1 Acidobacteriota bacterium | reverse complement strand
AAGAACGAGACAAAGATCGGTAACAATGTGCGGATCGGGTCGGACACAATGCTCGTCGCACCGGTGACGGTCGGTGACGGCGCCGTGACGGGCGCGGGAAGTGTCGTGATCGACAACGTCGAGGCTGATTCGCTCGTGGCGGGCGTACCTGCGGTAAAGAAGAAAGATTTCAAGGCCGATAAAAAGTCTGCGAAGTCGTAATTCGTCATGAAAATTCTTTTCTACATTTTGGCTGCCGCCGCAACGTTGATCGGCTTACTTTCTCTTTTTAGGACATTCGAATACCTACTGGTGGGAGATGGCCTACGACCGATTCAGCTAGTAGTTGGAGTGGTAGCATTGCTTCTCGCTTTTATATGGGTCAAACGAGCCCGAGCACCTCGCGTCTAAATTATGTGTGGAATTGTCGGATACGTTGGAAATAAACAGGTCGTGCCGTTGATCATCGACGGACTCAGGAAACTCGAGTATCGCGGATATGACTCAGCGGGCATCGCGGTTGTCGACGGCGCGAAGCATCTTGAACTGCGTCGCGCGGAAGGGAAATTGCGAAATCTCGAAGAATGCATTCGCCTGAATCCGCTCGACGGAAATTACGGGATTGGCCACACGCGTTGGGCGACGCACGGGCGGCCGACCGAGGAGAATGCTCACCCCCATCGCGACCAGTCGGGCAAGGTTGTCGTCGTACACAACGGCATCATTGAGAATTATTTGACGCTCAAAGAGCGCCTCGCCGCCGAGGGCAGTGATTTCAAAACCGAGACGGATACCGAGGTCGTCGCCCATCTGATCGGACATTACAAAGACACTGAAAATCTTTCGCTTGAAGAAGCCGTCCGAAAAGCCGTCAAAGAACTACGGGGAATTTTCGCCCTGGCGATAATCTCCGTTGACGAGCCGGATACGGTCATCGCCGTACGCGAGGGCCCGCCGGTCGTCATCGGTCTCGGCGACGGCGAATTTTTCGTCGCTTCGGACATCCCCCCGATCCTTCAGCATACGCGCGACGTCTTCTTTCTCGGCGACCGTGAGATCGCCGTACTGACAAAAGACTCGGTCCGAGTAACTGACTTTGACGGAAACGTCGTCGAGCCTGAGCAGCAAAGGATCACCTGGGACCCGATCATGGCGGAGAAGGGCGGGTTCAAGCATTTCATGCTGAAAGAAATTTACGAGCAGCCGCGGGCGGTTCGCGACACGGTGCAGGGACGCGTCTCGCTCGACACGGGAAAAGTTTATCTGGATGAGATGAACATCGCCGAAGAGGATTTCCGATCGTTGACGTCGATCAAGATCGCCGCCTGCGGAACCAGTTGGCATGCCGGGCACGCCGGTAAGTTCATGCTCGAGAAATTAGCGCGTGTCCCCGTCGAGGTCGATTATGCGTCCGAGTTCCGGTATCGCGATCCGGTTCTGACGGAGAACGATCTGCTCATAGTTATTTCGCAGTCGGGCGAAACGGCCGACACCATCGCTGCGATGCGCGAAGCGAAACAGGCGGGCTGCAAGGTTCTCGCCATCTGCAACGTGCAAGGATCGATGATCCACCGCGAAGCCGACGGCACTATTTTGACGCACGCCGGGCCGGAGATCGGAGTTGCGTCGACGAAAGCCTTTACCTCGCAAATGGTCGCGCTCTACTTGTTCGCTTTGTATCTCGGCGAGCTTCGCGGTACGGTCTCGCCTGCCGAAGGCAAAAAGCTGATTCAGGATTTGGCGGAGCTTCCCCTAAAAATCGAACAGCTCTTGAACGATGCGGATTCGATCGAAGAATTGTCGAAAGAATTTTTCCGCGTTCAGGATTTTCTGTATCTCGGCCGCGGGATAAATTTTCCAGTCGCGTTGGAAGGAGCTCTGAAATTAAAAGAGATCAGCTACATTCACGCCGAGGGTTATCCGGCGGGCGAGATGAAACATGGACCGAACGCGCTGATCGACGAGAAGTTGCCGGTCGTCGTCGTCAACACACGCGAGCCCGGAAATGAACTGAGCGAACTGCGCTATGAGAAAACGCACTCGAACATCGTCGAGGTGAAAGCCCGCGACGGTATCGTGATCAGCGTTTTGACCGAGGGCGATCAGATGAGCTCAAAAGTTTCGAACCACATTATCGAAGTTCCGGAGACTTCCGATCTCCTGGGTCCAATACTATCGGTCGTTCCGCTTCAGCTTTTGTCGTATCACATTGCGGTACGCCGCGGCTGCGATGTCGACCAGCCGAGAAACCTCGCGAAGTCGGTTACGGTGGAATAGTTTTGAGTCCCGCCTTCATGCGGCCAGGTTCGAGAGCAGCGAGGCTTTTTTCAACGCGGATTTGGCGGATCAGGCGGATTTTCCGGATCTGATTTT
This sequence comes from Acidobacteriota bacterium, assembly GCA_040006435.1. Classification (GTDB taxonomy): domain Bacteria; phylum Acidobacteriota; class Blastocatellia; order Pyrinomonadales; family Pyrinomonadaceae; genus OLB17. The sequence continues at coordinate 2,747 of JBDTWZ010000204.1, read as the reverse complement.
ATTTATTTGCGCGCTTTAAATGATAATGCTTTTTTTCAACGCGGATTTGGCGGATGAGAACGGACCTGAAATCTTTTATCAGATCCGGATTTAATCCGCCAAATCCGCGTTCAAAAAAGGTGTGACCGCGAGGTACGACTTCGCAATCCGGCTTAGTCGATCAAATGGAAACGGATTTGAAATGTCTTTTTCTGATCCGGATTTAATCCGCCAAATCCGCCTAATCCGCCTAATCCGCGTCTAAAAGAGTTGGGGATTCTGAGACCTGAACGATTAATACGCCCGCGGCCATCAATATGAAATCAATCATCGTCCATGAATACGGCGAGCCCGAGGTGATGAAGCTCGAAGAAGCGCCGATGCCCGATCCGGGTGCCGGGCAAGTGCTTGTCAAGATCGAAGCAGCCGGCGTGAATCCCGTCGATACATATCTTCGATCGGGGAATCACGCACACGCTCCGAAACTTCCTTACACACCCGGAAAAGATGCGGCCGGTGTCGTCGAGAAAGTGGGCAACGGTGTTACGAAATTCAAATCGGGCGATCGCGTCTACACCGCCGGTGCTATCACCGGAACCTACGCCGAATTCGCGTTGTGTGAAGAAAAACATCTCGGCCGTCTTCCGGGCAACGTAAGCTTCGAAGAAGGCGCAGGCATTTGGACGCCGTACGCGACGGCATACCGCGCGTTGTTTCAGAAAGCGGGTGCGAAAACAGGCGAGACCGTTTTGATTCACGGAGCGTCGGGCGGCGTCGGTATCGCCGCCATCCAATGGGCGAAGAACGCAGGATTAAAAGTGATCGGTTCGGCGAGTTCGGATGAAGGAAAAACACTTGCGGCCGAACAGGGTGCGGATCACGTTGTCGATCACACTGATGACACGCACCTCGCGGAGGTCCGTTCGATCACAAACGATAAGGGTGTCGAAGTGATCATCGAAATGCTTGCGAATGTAAACCTTGTGAAAGACTTCGAAGCGCTGGCGATGTTCGGACGCATCACGGTTGTCGGCAATAGAGGCAGCCTCGAGTTTAATCCTCGGCTTGCGATGGGAAAGGACGCAACGATCTATGGCATGTCGCTCTTCAACGCCCCAGCCGAAGCCCTAGCCGAGATCCACGCCGCAGTCTACGAAGGATTGAGTGAAGGTTACCTGAAACCCATCGTCGGCGAAATGATCCCGCTCGCCGAAGCCCCCCGCGCCCATCACCAAGTCATCGAAAGCAAAGCCTTCGGCAAGATCGTCCTAATTCCGTAGTCTGTCGAGTCTATCGAGTCTGTCAGGTCTAGCGAGTCCTTAGAATAATCTTCTTTCGTACATAACCTCGGGGTGTAAATTCTTGTTTCGTGTGATTCGTGCGTTTCGTGGTTAGCTTTTTGAAAACGAGCCAAACTACGAATCACACGAATAGAGTGCATCGACTCAACAGACTCGATAGACTCGCTAGACTTCTCTGGCACGTTCATTGCACTCCTGTTTCCTTGTATCGAAACCAAACGGAGAGGAAATAAGAAATGAATGCAGTCGAGTTATTGAAGCAAGATCATGACAAGGTGGACAAGCTATTTCAAAAGGTAAAGGCGACACCGGACGGCGACCACAAGGACTTGTTCGAACAGATCAAGGCCGAGCTCGATGTGCATACGCACATCGAAGAGACAATTTTTTACCCGAGGCTGAAGGAAGAGGGCAACGAAGAACTGAAGGACATCGTGCTTGAGGGAGTCGAGGAACATCGTCAGGCAAAAATGTTTCTGAAAGAGCTCGCCGCTCTTACGGACGACAGTGAGAAGTTCGACCCGAAACTGAAGGTGCTGATGGAGGACGTTTCACACCACGTGCAGGAGGAAGAGGGAAAGATGTTCCCGATGGTCGAAGAGCAGTTCGACGAATCCGCGCTCCAGGAACTCGGTCAGGAGATGGAAAAGGAAAAGAAGAGTTTTGAGAAATCGAGCAAGGCAGCAAGTGGCAGCTAGTTACGGTGTGAAAAGCTCGCTAAAGCGAGATACGCATATAGGCTCAAGGCGTGGGCCCCTGCGCTGAGTTAAGGTAGGTGCGACTTTGCCACCATGATGAGCGGTGAGCCTCTAGCTCACCGCCGCCCTCCCAATTACCCCAAGGACAAGGCATGCCTCCTTTGCTCTAGCGCGATATACCCGATATACGCAATGAAGGTGAGCGGAGCAAAAGTGTCTCAAACGACCTCTACTTTATTCACCATCTGTTGCGAAACGAACTCCGGCAGCACATCAAAGACCTGTAGCGCGTATTTTACGTTTCCAAACGGCGCGGACACCTGTACGCCCTGGATCACATCTCGAACTTCCAATAACGATTCTCGAGCAATAGCTATCCCTTCTTCGCGAGCATCTTCCTTGCCCTTCTCCGACGCGACACGCATTCGCTCCAGAATCTCGGGCGTGACATTAACGCCTGGAACCTCGTTGTGAAGAAACTCCGCATTACGAAAGCTGACGAGCGGCCAAATGCCGGCGACGATCGGGATCTTTACGTGCTCGATCTTCTTTAGAAACGAACGAAGCTGCTCGGTATCGAACACGGGCTGTGTGATCGCATATTCCGCACCCGCCTCGACCTTCCATTCAAAGCGGCGGAGCTCTTCGTCCATATTTACCGCTCCAGGGTTTACGCCGACGCCGATCGAAAACGCCGTCGGCTTGCCAATCGGATTGTTGCCGATGTCGAGACCGTGGTTGAGCTTGCTGACCATATTCGTGAGACCGA
>JBDTWZ010000203.1:0-5103 GCA_040006435.1 Acidobacteriota bacterium | reverse complement strand
CCGGCGTTCCATCCGGCAGATACGGCATGTCCTCTTCCGGCAGGATGCGTGCGATGACGCCCTTGTTTCCGTGACGTCCGGCCATCTTGTCGCCGACCGAAAGCTTGCGCTTCATGGCGACAAAAACTTTCACCATCTTGATAACGCCCGGCGGCAGCTCGTCACCCTGCTTCAGCTTCGTTATCTTCTCGTCGTAGATATCCGAAAGGATATTGATCTGTCGATCGGTCCGCTGCTCGTATTCCTTTACCTCGGCTGCGACATCGATCGAACCTGCCGACACTTCGATCTTTCGAAGAAGTTTCGGATCCAGCTCTTTCAAAATGTCGCGGCTCAGCGCCTGTCCCTTCTTCAGGATCACGTCGCGGCCGTCCTTCAGATCGTTCGTCAACTTTCGTTTTTCGAACAATTCGTAGATGCGCTCGTCACGCTGCTCCTGCAGAATGCGGATCTCGTCTTCAAGGTCGCGACGAAGATCTTCCTCTTCCATTCCCTCGATATCGAGCGACCGTTCGTCCTTGTCCTGCCCCTTACGTGTAAAGACCTGAACATCGACGACCGTTCCGTCGATTCCCGGCGGGCAGGTGAGCGACGCGTCTTTCACGTCACCGGCCTTCTCGCCGAAGATCGCACGAAGAAGTTTCTCTTCCGCGGTCAACTGTGTTTCGCCCTTGGGCGTGACCTTTCCGACGAGGATCGAACCGGGTTTGACCTGAGCACCGATGCGGATAATTCCGGATTCGTCCAGATCGCGCAGCATGTTCTCGCCGATATTCGGGATGTCCCGCGTGATCTCTTCGGGCCCGAGCTTTGTGTCGCGAGCTTCGATCTCGAGCTCTTCGATATGGATCGACGTGTAATAGTCGTCCTTCACGAGCCGCTCGGAAACAAGGATCGCGTCCTCAAAGTTGTAACCGCGCCAGGGCATGAACGCGACCAGCACATTGCGGCCGAGTGCAAGCTCGCCACGGTCGGTACACGGTCCGTCGGCCATGACCTGGCCTTTCTCAACGTGTTCGCCCACCGCGACTATCGGACGCTGGTTTATACATGTGTTCTGGTTAGAACGCTTGAACTTGACCAGCGAATAGATATCCGCCGTTACCTCGCGCGAGATCGTCCCGTCGACCCGATGGTCGGCTTTGACGATGATGCGTTCGGAATCGACGTAATCTACTACACCGTTTCGTTTCGCGATAACGACCGCACCCGAGTCGCGTGCCGCGATCTTCTCCATACCGGTACCGACATACGGCGACTCCGCACGTAGAAGCGGAACAGATTGTCGCTGCATATTCGAACCCATCAGCGCCCGGTTGGCGTCGTCGTTCTCGAGGAACGGGATCAGCGATGCCGCGACCGAAACAAGCTGCTTCGGCGAAACGTCCATGTACTGGATCTCAGAGCGATCCGCAGTAATGAACTCACCTTTCTGCCGGGCAGCGTTTCGCGCGTTTACAAAATTTCCCTTTTCATCGAGCTCGATGTTTGCCTGGCCGATGATCCACTTGTCTTCTTCCCATGCCGTCAGATAGAACGGGAACGGCTCGAACTCAGCCTGCTTGCCGCCATCCTTGGCCACTTTCTTGTTTGCTTTTTCGACCTCCTCAAGCGGAGCGTGCTGGCGCGGCTTGAACTTCGTGTCGCCGCCATTGTGGATCTTGACGTATTCGATGACTCGCCCTTCCTCAACCCGGCGATACGGCGATTCGATAAATCCGAACTCATTGATCCGGGCAAAGCACGACAGGCTCGAGATCAGTCCGATGTTCGGGCCTTCAGGCGTTTCGATCGGACAGATGCGGCCATAGTGCGTCGGGTGGACGTCGCGGACCTCAAATCCGGCACGCTCACGCGACAATCCGCCTGGCCCCAGCGCCGACAAGCGGCGTTTGTGCGTGATCTCGGACAACGGATTCGTCTGGTCCATGAACTGTGAAAGCTGCGACGAACCAAAGAACTCACGAACCGCGGCCGTCACCGGCTTTGCGTTCACAAGGTCTCGCGGCATCGTGGTGAACATGTCCTGCTGGATCGACATCTTTTCCTTGATCGCACGTTCCATGCGCTCAAGTCCGATGCGGAACTGATTTTCAAGCAGCTCACCCACCGCCCGGACGCGGCGGTTGCCGAGATGATCAATGTCGTCCTGATGATAGAATTCGCTGTTCTTCTTCATGCGAAGCAGGTAATTCACCACTTCGACAAAATCAGCGGCATCCAACAGCGAATCGTTGATCCGGTCGCGCTCGGGACGGCCCATCTTAATGTTGAACTTCAGACGACCGACACGCGATAGATCGAAACGACGCGAGTCGAAGAACATTCCTTCGAGAAGGTGATAAGCGGTCGGGACAGTTGGCGGATCGCCGGGCCTCATCTTCCGATAGATCTCAAGCAGTGCGTCGACCGGTTTGAGTATCGTGTCCTTCTTTAAGGTCAGTGAAATAACTTCACCGATCTCATCTGATTTCGGAAAGAATACTGCAAAGCTCTGTATGCCTTCCTCGATGATCTGCTGAAGCTTGGCCACCGTAAGTTCGGTATTCGATTCGACGATGACCTCGCCCGTCTCGGTGTTGACGATATCGTCGACGGCATACGCCGCCTCGAAATCGTTGATCGAAACCTCGACCTTCTCTTTCTTCAACCGGCGAAGTTCCGCGATCGCGGACTTCGTAACCTTTTTGCCGGTCTTTGTGATCTCTTCCTTGCGATCCTTGATATCTTCTTCGGCACGCATTCCCGCGAGGTGTGTGGCTCCCTCGGGCTTGACCTTCAAATAGATCTTCCCTTTCGACACGACAACTTCGTCGATCGTGTAGAAGAGCTTGATGATGTGTGCGTTCGAGTACTCGGCGTTCTTGACCACTTCTTCAAGAATGCTGTCCGACACGGTTTTCATGTCGATCTGCGGGTTGAGCCACATACCAAGCGCACGCAGGAAGATCGTCGCGAGGATCTTTCTCTTGCCGAGCCTCGCGTGCAGAATGCCTTTCTGGTCGTATTCAAACTCGACCCACGAACCGCGATACGGAATTATCTTCGCCAGATATTCGTCGCGATCGCCCTTAAAGAAGACTCCCGGGCTGCGGTGAAGCTGGGATACGATGACGCGCTCGGTTCCGTTGATGATGAACGTTCCGTTGTCGGTCATCAGCGGGATCTCGCCAAAGAAAACGTCTTCTTCCTTAATATCGCGAATCGTCGATGTCCCCGTTTCCGCGTCCTTGTCGAAAACCGTGAGACGGATCTTGACCTTCAGCGGAACGCTGTACGACATGCCGCGCTCCTGACACTCCTGCTGGTCATGCTTATGTTTCAACCCGACGGGTTCGCCGCAATTCGGGCAGAGCTTGGGCCGAACTGCGTTGAAAGTTCCGCAGCTGTTGCAGAGGACCTCGGCTGGATTGAACGGATCGACTTTTATTTTTGATCCACAGTTCTTACAGTTTGCCCGCAGGTGCTCGAGCCCTTCTAGATTTCCGCATTTACACTGCCAGTTCCCGATCTGGTACTCGACGTATTCGAGCGTCGCCGTCTCGCGAAAATCCGACACCGGGAAAATGGAACCGAAGACCGACTGCAAACCGATGCTGTCCCGTTCTTCGGGAATGAGATCCATCTGAAGGAAACGGTTGTACGATTCGCGCTGAACTTCGATCAAGTTCGGGATCTGCGCTGTTGTGTAGATCTTCGAGAAATCTATTCGCTCCGGCGACTGACTCGTCCGGCGTCCCAGGCCATGTGAATTATTTTGAAGCGGATTGTTGATCATATGCGTAATAAGCCCGAAGAAAAAACCTGTTGATTTATCCGTCGTTTGTTGTTAGGATTCCCGTGTTAACGAAGACTCCCTAGATAAATTTTCAAAAAAAGACAGCAAATGCGGTCGAGGGTAAAGTCTGCCCTGACCGCTTTTCAGCAGTAAATCGCTGTTAAATTAATTTTTCGAGAGTGTCGCAAAAAGACACTGACTCCCATTTTCTGCGATCATGAGATCGCGTCAAAACCGCAAGAAACCCCGATTAAACCTAGGCTTCGCACCCGTCCCGAGACGGCAGTCGCTACTCAGTAAAACTGAATCTTAATCGAGCGCTGTAGCAAGTTTAACAGCTACGCCGTGACGAAACAAATTCAGTTTTGAGTCCCGGCCTTAAGCCGACCCGTAAACGGTCGCGACTCCGGTCCTCTCAAACCGGCGATCACGCCGGTAAAGCCGGGACTCAAAACTACTATTTGACTTCGACTGATGCTCCGGCGGTCGTAAGCTTGGTCTTGATCTCTTCGGCTTCGTCTTTCGACACGCCTTCTTTCAGCGCTTTCGGAGCGCCGTCGACCAAGTCCTTCGCTTCCTTAAGGCCGAGACCCGCAACGACTTCGCGAACAACCTTGATAACTGCGATCTTGTTGCCGCCAGCCGCCGTGAGGATCACGTCAAATGTGTCCTTTTCTTCAGCAGCCGGAGCTCCGTCACCACCAGCCGGTGCCGCCATCATCATCGGAGCAGCCGCAGCCGCAGCTGAAACACCGAATACTTCTTCGAGCTCTTTGACCAGCTCCGACGCTTCGAGAAGCGTCATCCCTTTCAAAAACTCAACTACTTCGTCTTTTGTAATCGCCATGATTATTATCTATCTCCTCTCTAACAGGGTTCTTGTTTCGTAAATCGTGAATCGTCAATCGTGAATAGAAATCGATTTACGATTTACGATTCACTATTTCCGATGCACGGCTTGGTTGTCAGCCGCTAGAACCCATGGGACCTCTGGAATTGGGGTGCATCTCCTTTTCCGTTCGGTCGGACGCCGATACGACCTGACAAATCGCTTCGGCTCGTTTTCCTTGAGTACGGCCAGTGCGAACGTCGCCGTTCGCAATTTCAAATTCGAAATCTCAGGTCCTGCTTCTTAATCTCAGATTTGAAATTTGAGATTAAGGACCGGAGATTTCAAAGATCCTATTCTACTTTCTCGTCGCTCTCGGCAGCCGGAGCTTCCTCGGTCGCGGTTTCAGCCGGAGCGGCTTCAGCTTCCACAGCCGGGGCAGCTTCTTCAGCAGCCGGAGCGGCTTCAGCTTCTACAGCCGGCGCTTCTTCAGCAG
>JBDTWZ010000202.1:0-5118 GCA_040006435.1 Acidobacteriota bacterium | reverse complement strand
ACGCGCATCGACACCATCTACGGTGCGAATGCGGTGGTGGTTGCCGCCGAGCATCCGATCATCGAAAACTTCGAAGCGGGATTCTCAGCTGATGTGAACGCTAAGCTCGATAAGATCAAGGCGGAGAAACTGAAACCGGCCGATCGCGAAACCGAGATCGAGAAGGACGGCATCGACACGGGGCTGAAAGCGACCAATCCGTTCAGCGGCGAAGAGCTGCCTGTTTGGGTCGGCAATTACGTGATGATGGAATACGGCACGGGCGCCGTGATGAGTGTTCCGGCCCACGATGAACGCGATTTTGATTTCGCAGCGAAGTTTGGCCTGCCCGTGAAAAAAGTCGTCGAGTCTATCGGGTCTATCGGGTCAGGCTCAAAAGACTCACCAGACTCGTCAGACTCGTCAGACTCAAAAGACTCACCAGACTCGTCAGACTCAAAAGACTCGTCAGACCTTCCCTTCACTGATTACGGAATAATGATCAACTCCGACGGCTGGAACGGGAAAACGACCGAAGACGCGAAAAAGGAAATGGCAGCCTTTGCGGCCGCAAACGGGTTTGGCGAAGCGGCCGTGACCTATCGTCTGCGTGATTGGGGGATCTCACGTCAACGCTTCTGGGGCTCGCCGATCCCTATCATCTATTGCGACCAGTGCGGTACGGTTCCCGAGCAGTTTGAAAATTTGCCGGTTCGTCTGCCTGAGGATGCACCATTGACCGGTACCGGCGAATCGCCTTTAGCAAAAGTCCGGGAGTTTTACGAAACTAGGTGTCCGGTTTGCGACGGCCCGGCGCATCGCGAAACAGATACGATGGACACGTTTGTCGATTCGTCCTGGTACTTTTTTAGATACACCGATCCGACCAACGCCACCCTCCCATTCTCCGAGGAGATCGCAGCATATTGGACGCCGGTCGACCAGTATATCGGCGGCGACGATCATGCGGTGATGCATTTGATCTACACGCGCTTTTGGTCAAAGGTCATGCGCGATATCGGGCTCGTGAAATTTGATGAGCCGGTGAGGCGTCTGCTGACTCAGGGAATGGTTGTTGGCGAGACATTTTTCGACGATGCGAGCGGGAAGCGTATCTATCATCCGCCCGACGCGGTCACCGTTGAGCGCGATGGTAAGGGAAAGATCGTCGAGGCGAGATCGAGCGACGACAAGCCCCTGAAATATGCGATCGAGCGGATGTCGAAGTCGAAAGGCAATGGTGTCGACCCTGATGAAATGGTCGAGATCTACGGTGCCGACGCGACACGCCTGTTTGTCATGTTCGCCGCCCCGATCGAGCACGAACTTGTCTGGAACGAAGCTGGCATCGAAGGAGCGGTCCGATTTCTCCAGCGCCTCTGGAGATTGGTTTACAAGTGGAAAGACGCCTTGTCGGAACCATCTGCGGAAGCTGCTTCAGTTGGCGATTCTGATCGAGCACTCCGTCGTAAAACTCACCAGACGATAAAACGCGTTTCGGACAGCCTTGACTCATTACAGCTCAACACGCCTGTCGCCGCACTGATGGAACTCGCAAACGCGATCGGCGACGTGGACGTCGAAGATCAAGGCGCGGGACACGCGGTCCGGGAAGCATTAACGAGCCTGGTGCTAATGCTGACGCCGTTTGCGCCGCACATCGCCGAGGAACTGTACGGTGTTTTGGCGAAGAGTGATGACGGAATGCTTGTCACCGGGGCGCGGTTTCCCGAGTACAGCGAGGATCTTGCAAAGGCGGACGAGATCGAGATACCCGTACAGGTGAACGGAAAGCTACGGTCGCGGATCTTCGCACCGCCTGCGTCGTCCAACGAAACATTAGAGAGAATGGCGTTGGCCGATGAGAAGATCACAGAACTTGTCGCCGACAAGCACGTAGTAAAAGTGGTGGTTGTTCCGGGACGGCTTGTGAATATCGTTATCCGCAGCTGAAAGCAAACATTCCGGATAGACGACTACCTTGCTTGAAAAAGGCAAAGAAATTAGAATCAATTAGTGTTATAAAGAAAAATGTCGCCCGAAGTGTGCCTAATAAAATGAACTCCTGCTCTTCTCACGCGTTTGCTTTTAATTTGAACGTTAAATGAAGGAATGCCAGCTCTGTAAAAATTGCTTCGCTGACGACATAGCGACGTGTCCGAACGATGGAATGCCCACGGTCCATACGATTGCGGGCGAACCTGTGCTGGAGGGGAAGTATCACATCGAGTGCCGCCTGGGGCAGGGCGGCATGGGCGTTGTTTATAAAGCTCGTCACGCATATCTAAAAACCCAGCTTGCGATAAAGATCATCCTTCCCGATCTTGTCGGTAACGATCCACAGCTCGTTACTCGTTTTCGACAAGAGGCCCTTGCGGCGGCCGCGATCCGGCACACGAATGTCGTCGCGGTGACCGATTACGGGGTCGTTAACGGAACACTTCCTTTCCTCGTTATGGAGTACGTCGAGGGAGAGTCGCTGCACGATCTACTCGCTCGCGAAAAATCTCTATCCCCGGAAAGGGCTCTCGAGCTAATGACGGCAATATGCGCGGGCGTAGGAGCGGCGCATCATCAGGGTATCGTTCACCGTGATCTCAAACCGCTCAACATCATGATCTGTAGCGACAAGCCAAATCTGTCGCAAGCGGTGAAGATTCTCGACTTCGGATTGGCAAAGATCAAATCCGGAGAGTTGCTTGGGTCGTTCGTACAGGCGCAGACGACGGGCCTGATGGGTTCGCCCTACTATATGGCTCCGGAGCAATGGGCCGACGACGAACCCGATTCGCGCTCGGACATATACAGCCTCGGAGTAATGCTCTACCAAATGCTCGCAGGTGATGTCCCTTTCAAGGGATCATCGATTCCGGCGATCATGAAAAAGCATGTCAGCGATCCGGCACCGCGCTTTATCGAGATTGGAGTCACGATCGCTCCTGAGATCGAGGCCGCGGTTCTTCATACGCTTCAAAAAGATAAGGAAGAGCGAACATCATCGGTCGAAGTTCTGGTCGGCGAATTAAAGGAAGCGATCTATCCTCAGTCTATCGGCATTCAGACGGGGTCGGGACACGGCTCGTTACCGGTTTCGACGCTGATGGTCCACACGCGCCCACCCCAATCGCGCGTCTACGTCGATAACGTTTCCGTAGGTGAAAGCCGCAACGACGGTCGGCTTCTGCTCGAAGGAGTTCAGAGCGGCAATCACCATCTTCGGGTCAGTCACGCGGGATTCCAGGACTGGTTCGGCGACGTAGTGTGCGATGGGAAACCGACGCAAGTTGTCGCGGAATTGCGAGCCCAGGGGTCGACGAGCCCACGGATCGTTCCGGGCGTCGGTGAAACGCCGGATACTCTTGCCAAAACTCAACTATCGCATCCGGACATGCAAAGGACGGAGCTGCAGAATTGGGACACCGGCCGTCAGCATATAGGCGCGATCTCTCAGGCACCGAAACGTCGCTTGTTTTCTCCGCTGGTTCTTGGCCTCCTCGGATTCGCTTTGCTCTTTGCTCTTGGCTCGGCGGGGGTCGCGGGTGCGTACATGCTCGGGTTGATCCCCCAACTACCCGGGTCCGGCAATCCGTCCGGTCCGGCACCGTCGCCCGCGCGGAGCGTCGCGCCGAGCGTTACGGTTAAGGCGGAAATGGCGGAAATTCCCGGCGGAACCTTCAAGATGGGGCGCAACAGCGGGCAGGATAATGAGCGGCCGGAACACGAAGTGACGGTCAATAAGTTCAAGATGGACAAGACAGAGGTCACGAACGCCGAATATTACGAGTTCGTTGCGGAAACGGGATACCGGCCGTTTCCAATTCATTGGGTGAATGAAAAACCGATACCCGGTCAGGAGAGAATGCCGGTTCGCTTTGTCAATGCCAGTGACGTTGAGGCGTTTGCAGCCTGGCGATCAAAGCGCGACGGAACGGTATATCGGCTTCCGACCGAAGAGGAGTGGGAATTCGCCGCACGCAATGGAAGCAAAGAGAATCTTTATCCTTGGGGAGATAAGTTTGATCCGCAGTGCGCGGTTATAGATCAGTCGAGCAATGATCCGACGGTTGTCGCCTCAAAGAGTTGTCCGGATGCGTGGGGCGTTCACGATCTGATCGGAAATATCTTCGAATGGACCTCATCCGAACCCTCGCTCTACCCCGGAAGTTCCGGCGAGGTTCGCCCGTTAACTGAGCCGCATCTTATGCTGCGCGGCGGAGCAGCAATCTACAAGTCCACCGGCAACAATGCGATCACCTCTACGTTTCGTGTCGGTGTCCCGGCAAACACACGACGCGCCGAGATCGGTTTCAGACTGGTCGGGCCCTGAGATGAATTAAGGTTCCAACGGGCGAGATCGTTTCAAAGCTTTTATAATGAGAAATATTTTTACAAACCTGCTTTTATTCCTGGTCTTGGCTTTTGCCTTGTCCGCGGTTACGAATTGCACGAAGACTGCGACAACCGATAACGGCGGGGCTGGAGGTTCGCCACAGTCCGTGGGAAATTCTGCTCCGGAGGCCGATCGCGAGAAAAAGAAAACCGATTATCCACCGATCGCGGTTGCGGTCGCCCAAGCGGACCTCAAGAATCTGGATGGTACGACATTCAAGGTAGCTGACAAAAAGGGGAAAGTACTGCTCCTCAATATGTGGGCAACCTGGTGTGGCCCGTGCCGTTCAGAGATGCCCGCACTTGTGAAAATGCAGGAGGAGCACCGGGATAGCGGGTTAGAAGTGATCGGCCTTAACACGGACGATGAAAGGGTCGAGGACATCAACAGGTTCGCTGCCGAGATGAAGCTGAACTACACTCTGGTGTGGGCGGACACGGCTATGCAAAACGCACTCTTGAAGATCAGCAAATTTAACGGTATTCCGCAGAGCTTTGTTGTCGATCGGGACGGGAATTTGCGTGGCGTTTTTCGCGGAGCAAATCCGGCGGACATTAAAAAGATGCAAGAGCTAGTTGAAATGGTGGTGAACGAAAGTGATGAGTGATCGATGGTGAATGGTAAATGGTAAATGGTAAATGGTAAATGGTGAATGGTTATCTTCATACTTATCAGTAATCCTTCACAGCTCACAGTTCACAGTTCACAGTTCACAGTTCACAGTTCACAGTTCACAGTTCACAGTTCAC
>JBDTWZ010000201.1:0-5158 GCA_040006435.1 Acidobacteriota bacterium | reverse complement strand
GTCTCGAGTTCAAGCCTTCGGGAGCTTGACTCTTAACACAGTTGCTTCGTGGTTGAGCTTTTTACGCAAGTAAGAATGAACCACGAAACACACGAAACACACGAAACACTCGAAACACTCGAAACAAACCGCTAAAACTCACTCTCGGACACTCGCGCCATTTCGCTGCGGGCTGCTTCTTCTCGTTCCTTCTGTTTGACGCCTTCGCGGCCATCGTAGGATAGGAATCTCGGCAGCAGCAAGGCCGCTCCGGCGACCGACACGACGCACAGCACGCCGCCCGAAACCAATGCCGTCTTGACGCCAAATTTCTCCGCGACAATACCCATCTTAGCGCTTCCGAGCATCGGGCCGGTAAGATAGCTCATCATTTCAATGCTTGCCAGACGCCCGCGAAGATAATTCGGGATGGTCTGATTCCAGATCGCGCCGCGAAAAATGCCGGAGATCATGTCGAAGAATCCGGCCGCGGCGAGGAAGAGTAAAGCGGGAACGAGACTGTCGACGAGCCCGAATAACATTATTGCGACGCCCCAGAGGATAGCGGCGCCCGTCACAAACGCGCCGTGCCGATGGATATTCCTTGTCCAGCCCGACGTCAAGCTTGCGAGCAACGCTCCGGCGGCGATCGATGCCGGGAAAAAGCCGACATACTTGTCGCCATAGATCACGGCCAACGCCGGATAGAGAGCTAGCGGCATAGCGAAAAACATCGCGGCGATGTCTACGAAGTATGTCCCGAGCAGCTCTTGCCGCGAGAATGCATAACGCCACGCTTTCCGAATGCCTGCCCAGCTTGGCCGTTCGGCGTTCTCCGGCGGCGGCACATGGCGCAGCATAAATACGGCGATCAACGACGCGACGAACGTGATGAGATCGATCGAGTAGGCGACCGACGCGCTTAATTGGGTTGCGATGATGCCCGCAACCGCTGGGCTGACGATCGCACCAATACTGAAACGCACCGAGTTCAGCGCCATTACCGACGACATTAGCTCCGGCGGTATCACTTTCTGGATGAATGATTCGAAGGCCGGTCGCTGGATCGCGGCAAATCCCGCATGAAGCGCGACGGCGACGAAAAGCACCCAGATGCGCGGATTGGGAAGCAATGAATTCAATAGCAGAATCGCCGTAACGGTCGTCTGCCCGATCTCGGTCAGCCGCAGCATCTTTCGCTTGTCGAGAAAATCAGCCAGTGCTCCCCCGACGAACGCAAGCGCGACCATCGGAACGAACTCGGCGAGGTAAATATACCCGACCATCGCAGACGACTGCGTCAATTGATACATCTGCCACGGCACGACGATGAACGTCATCATCGATCCGAAAAACGACACAAGCTGCCCGAAAAAGAGCAGTCTGTAATCGCGTGAAACTCGTAGAGGGGAAAGATCTAGAAGCATACGTCGGAGAAATCAGAAGTCAGAAATCAGAAGTCAGAAATCAGAAGTCAGAAGTCAGAAGTCAGAAGTCAGAGTACTTCCGATATTGTAACGGCACACTACTGATTTCTGAATTCTGACTTCTGACTCCTTACGACTTGAGATAATCCGTCCAATGGAACAGCCATGTCGCGTAGATATTCGCCGCGAATGAAAAACCGTATGCGGTCCATTCGAGCGGCGTCAGTTTTTTCGGTGAGCTTTCGAGCATGACGACGAACAGCCACGGTATGCAGACCATCGCATATCTGTATCCGAACTGCCATCCGCCGGAATTGCCGTGTATCCAGAGCAAAATGCACAGCACAAGTATCGCAATCCAGGCTGTGTACTTGAGTACGCGATCTCGCGCGCCCGAGCGGAGAGCGAACAAGATAAACGGACTGCTCCAAAATATTGAACTGCTAAAAGGATTCGGAATTAGATACGGAAATGTCGATCGTGTGCCCCACGGCCGCCACATCATTTCCCACATCTGATGCGGAATGTAGTGATAGGAGAAGATTCCGTGGTTGTACCACGGCTCATCAAGTACGCCGGGGATCCGCGCATATCCAAAGTCGGTAAACGAATGAAACCGCAAGTAGTTGTAGATCAGCGTCGAGACGCCAAGGATGAACGGGGCTACGCAAAAAGATGCGACACCGAGTGTGGAAGAAAGAGAGACAGGGAGAAGGGGAGCCGGAGATCCAAAGGCTCTTTCTCCCCCTCTCCCTTTCTCCCTATCTCCCCCTTTCGCCTTCTCATTTTCTTTCCGCAAGAGTAGCCAAAAGAACAACGGGGCAGTCAGTAGTATCTCCGTCCTGTTCCCGAACGCTAACGCAAAGAATAATCCGGCGATCAGCGGCCGGCGGTCGTACACGGTAAAATAAATCGCGCCGAGCTCGCCGATCATCGCGAATCCGAGCGCCAGCTGCCACGCCCCAGCCATCGTGAGATTCGTCCACATCCACGTGCCGAACAAAACACCGAGCACCATGACGATCAAGCGTGTGCGATCGATGTCGTAGCGACGACTGATCAAGAACAGGAACAGGCTAATAATGCCGGCCGATAATGCGGCGATGAACGCGCCCGGCATCTCCGTGATCAGGCCTGCAACCTTCAACAGCGCGAACGGCACCATCGTGACGACGCTGCCGAATGGAAAGACCGAGTAGTAGAGACCCTCGAAGGCCACGAACTCATTCAGCCATGTCGGCTGCTTTTCGCCGAATGCGATGCGGCCGCCGAGAATGTTTGCCGCGACGCGGAAAGTGTAGTCGTAATAGCTCTGTGGCTTCGGGTTGGAAAAGTAGTAGATCGCGGCCGTGACGAGCACGACGACGGCGTAGAGTCTGTTGGCTTTTTCGGGTGGTTGCGGCGAAACGCTCTCGTTTTTCGGCATTAACGAACAGTCTCAATAGAACGTAGATCGAGACCGAGTTTTAGTGTGTTTCGTGTATTTCGTGGTCCTTTCTTATCCTCTCCATTCGAAAGGCACAGGCATAAATGGCAACACGATCCTTGGGACAAAACTCGAAACCAAATCCAACCACGAAACCCACGAAAAACACGAATTAAGAAAAATCAAACCCCGTAGATCTTCAATTTGAACTCGTCGTTCGCGGTGTATAGCTCGGCACGTTTCCCGGCCATCCGTTCGGATTGTTTCAAGATCATCGGCAGGCCGCCGCGGGGGACGCTCGTGCCATATTCACGGCGGCCGAATATTGACGCGATCTGCGGATTGAGACGTTGAGTGATGCCATAACGGATCGCTCGCGATGCGGGCGGAACAAATCCCTGAGTGCGCCGAGCGTTCGCGATCTCGATAAAATTGTCGTAGATAGTAATCCGCGTCGCAATATCCCGAAGCGCAAAATCGCGGTGGATAAGAGCGTTCGCGACAGCCTCGCGGACAGAATAGACATGATAGGTTGAACGAGCTGCAACGGGCGATCCGACAAGGTGGAGAGATTTCTTGGGCTTCTCTTTTTCAAGGTCGCAATAACGCTCGATGAATCGGATGATCGCTTCGTTCTGCGTATGCAGGTTTCCCTTGATCTCAAGCTTCTCAACCAACTGCGCCCCGCCGTTCTCACCCGAATACCGCGCGACTGTCACAACCGAACGCGGAAACAATTCCTGAACGCGTTCGTCCTTGCCGAACAGCACAAGGGCCGCCACCGTAGGGAAAAATTCATCCGCAACGCCGACCGCCAGGATCAAGTCCTTTTTCAGAAAATCGGCTGTCTGGTACAGGTTTATCGTCGGACTGACATCTTCAAAAGCCCCGGCGAATGTCCATAGCAAACCGTCGTCGAAATCTCCGGGCTCGGCTGTGAAGAGCGGTATATTCTCGTATCCCAGCGGCCGGATCTCATCGAGCCACATCGACAACTGCTCGCGCGAAACCTCACGTTTCTCGGCCCCAAAACGCATATAAAAACGCCCTTCGCGTGTGCGATAGGGTTTACGCCGCGGCTGCACATCGAGCGCGACAACGCGTTTTCCGCTGTCGAACGCGATCGTATCGATCAGCGGAATGATCGGCGGGACGATCTCTTCGCGACAGATCCGCGCCAACTCTTCCTGCACCCACTCGGGATTCGCAACGCCCTCTATACGAAGCTGGTCGTTTACGCCGAAGACGATCGTACCGCCATTTGTATTTGCGAGCGCAACTATCCCCTGCGTGATCTTTTCTGAATTTGAGAGTCTGACCTTAAGTTCAAGGTATGTATCTTCGCCCCCGCGTATCAGGCGAATGAGTTCTGTCCGGGTCGTTAATTGAGCAGGTTGGGAAAGTAAATATTCTGCGTGAGAACGATCGGCCTGTGTTTCGAATCGTTGACTGTGTCGGAACTTTCTTCTTGGCATCGCTTGAGGCGTGAGATTTTTTTGTCAAGACGGGTCACACCGGTTGCCCGCCCGAATGTTTTCTAAACTAGGAAAACACTACTGGATTCGATCAATGATCTGGCTCTATTGAAACATCGAAACCGTCAAAAGTAAACGACGATTCGCGGGCATGGTTTCACTACAAAATTAAAAATTACTCGACTACCGAATTATTTACAGAGGTTCGTTGGCCTCCGCTATTGGGTCTGCGGAGCGCGATTACTCGTCCATGTAATTGTGTAATTCAGTAATTATTAATGGCGTAATGAACTTTCAGCAGGTTGTTTGAAGACAAAAACAACTTTATTATTGACTCGCTTGGATACTGAAACCATCACAGCTTACATCGGCATAGGCTCTAACCTTGGAGACCGCGCGGGAAATCTTTTGCTCGCCGTCCGCGGATTGATGGAGGCCAGTTTCTGCGTCACGAAACTTTCCGGCATCTACGAGACCGAGCCCGTCCAGATCGAGAGCGAAACGAGTTTTCTCAATATGGTCGCCGAGCTTCGCTGCGAGAGCATCACACCGTCGCAGATGATGGCTCGAATGCTGCGAATCGAGTACTTGCTCGGGCGTAAGGACAAGTCGCTAAAGAAACCGCGAACGATCGATCTCGACCTGCTGTTTTACAATCACGAACAAACCGAATCCGAATTTCTGACCCTTCCGCATCCCCGAGCTCATCTTCGAAACTTTGTACTCGTCCCGATGTGCGAGATAGCTCCGACCTTTGTTCACCCCATCCTTCAGAAAGATATCAAGACGCTCCTTTCCGAATCGATCGATCAGTCCACAGTGATGCGTTGGAATCCCTACTCGTCGAACGG
>JBDTWZ010000200.1:0-5202 GCA_040006435.1 Acidobacteriota bacterium | reverse complement strand
CCCGGCCGATATTTAACGTAATTAGCAACGCGATTCGAGAAACGCGTGACGGTGTTGGACATTATAAGAGCCCTCCTCGACTGGCGCCGAGCTAATCGGTTCGTGTGACGCGGTGGCGGCGTTCAGGCTCCCCTCCTATCCAGGAGGGGAGTTTTTCTCGTCATCCTGGATTGCCTCTTGTCCAGTCCACTCCGTTTTTCGATCATGCGGAATGTCGAACTGATCGAGGATCCGATTGCAAAGATGCTCGACCAGCTCGTCGATCGTTTTCGGGCGGTGGTAGAACCCCGGGCTTGCGGGGAGAATTCTCGCGCCAGCACGTGACAACTTGAGCATGTTCTCGAGATGGATCGCGTTATACGGCGTCTCACGCGGAACAAGCACAAGTTTCCTTCCCTCTTTCAAACAAACATCAGCCGCGCGATGGATAAGATTCGTCCCGGCACCCGAAGCGATAGCACCGAGCGTTCCCATCGAACACGGAACGATCATCATTCCCGCCTGCTTGTTTGAGCCGGACGAAGGCTTCGCCGCTAGATTATCCAAACGCCAAAGCCGAACCAATTTTGAATCCGCGGGCAGGCCGAGCCATTGATTAATACGTGCTCCATCCGCGTCCCGAAGGTTTGCACCCATTTCGACCTGTGCAACGGTGGCGGCGGTCGAAGACATTATCAAGTTTATCGTCTCGACAGCGCCGCTTGCGGCCATTAGCTGCAGAGTCCTGTGCGCATAGATCGTCCCGGACGCTCCTGTTATACCGACGGTTAGCTCCATAAGTGTGAATAAATTCTAGCCGTTCCTTAATCAAATACAAAGCTGATACGAAAACCGTATCGGCTTCGCGTTATCAGGTAGGAACGCTCGGAAATTTGGCAGATTCTTAAAGGAGGTGAGCTATGAACGGCTGCGAATGCACGACCATCTACAAGCTGGTTCTCGACCTGGTCAGCAACGACTATGTCTCATGGGCATTCATAACGCTCGCCCGAGCCTACAAATACGCGGGCGTTCTTGTCTGAAGTTTCTATTCATATCCTCCTGTCGGCGGGAACCGGTGTTCCCGCCCTTTTTTTGTTTGAGGCGGCCGTGGTGTAGATTCTTTCTTTAGAAATGCTCTGCGAACTCGGCGATCTCTGCGTGGAAAAAATCTGTTTCACGCAGAGATCGCGGAGTTCGCAAAGAAAACAAAATGAATATCGTCGAGATCGAAAAAATACTTCAGCGGCATGCGGATGGCGATCTATCGTCTGCCGATGCAGCCGAGCAGATCAGGAACCTCTCGTACGAA
Organism: Acidobacteriota bacterium; assembly: GCA_040006435.1. Taxonomy (GTDB): domain Bacteria; phylum Acidobacteriota; class Blastocatellia; order Pyrinomonadales; family Pyrinomonadaceae; genus OLB17. The sequence continues at coordinate 3,911 of JBDTWZ010000200.1, read as the reverse complement.
GACATCGGCTATGCACGCGTCGATCACGCACGTGCCGAGCGCCAGGGCTTTCCCGAGGTTATTTTTGGTGAAGGCAAAACGTCCGAGCAGATCTGTGGAATTTTTGAAAAGCTTCTCGCACGCCGGCCAAATGTGTTGATCACGCGGACCAACAAAGACGTCTACGGCGATATTCGAAATATCTACACCGAGGCCGAGTGGCACGAGTCGGCACGCGTGATCCGCGTGTTTCGCGACCGGACCGAGTTAGGTGTCGGCGAGATAACGGTTGTCACAGCGGGAACGAGCGACATTCCGGTCGCCGAGGAAGCCGCTCTGACAGCCGAGACTCTTGGTAATACGGTAAAGCGCGTCTGGGATGCCGGCGTCGCCGGTATTCATCGAATACTTGCCGAGCGCGAGTTGTTGCAAAATTCGCGAGTGGTCATCGTCGTCGCGGGAATGGAAGGCGCCTTGCCATCGGTCGTCGGAGGTCTCGTCGCGGTTCCGGTGATCGCAGTTCCGACGAGCATCGGTTACGGCGCGTCATTCGGTGGGATTGCCGCGCTGCTCGGAATGCTCAACTCGTGCGCATCGAATGTGACGGTTGTAAATATCGACAACGGCTTCGGGGCGGGATTTGTAGCGAGTTTGATAAATCGTGCGAGATAGTTACTTCTTAGGATCCGCCGGACATTGCTCCTTCCGCAAAATGTGCTGGAACGAGGCGGCATAGCTCTGGAACGCGTCCATAGCGACACTCTCTTTGGATGGGTCAGGCACGATCGCACTCAGGACGACTACCTCACCCGCAGAAACTGTTGTAAGAAAATACTGCGAGGTTCCCTTTAGGTCCTGCGGATTCACCATCTGCCATAAGTAAAATGTGAAGGAGGGCTGTCCGTTCCCTGCCGGTCGTTCGCGTGGGCCGTGTTCGACAAATTTGGTGAGGGGACTTGTCGTCGATTTAATAAAGGCCACTTCGTGGTCCTTGTGCTTTTTCAGCAGTTCGATATCGCCAACAATTTCCGTGGTCTTCATGAAGTCGGGTCTCTTTACAAAAATACTCTCAAAAACGACGCCGTCGATGTTCAACATCTTTCGAGCGTCGAGCCCGTCCGGGAACGACAGGCCCGTCCCGGGAAACTGAAAGGCGACGTCAGGACCTTCACGGAAGACATAAATGACGTAACGCGAGCCGTCATTAGCTCGCACTACCGTCATGCCGCTTGTTCCGCACGGCGACAGCGTCCCCGCTGCAGCCCCCAACGCGAAAATTCCGGTCAATAAAACGCTGTTAACCACTTTCATAATCTTGGTCTGTTTACGGATCGATGAGCACATAAAGCCGGTCCGCCCAATCAGATCGCGAGTTTTTAAGGATCTCATACTGCACACGGGCCATCTCCGGATTTCCAAGTTTTAGATAGGTCCGGCCGAGATTGTATCTCGCCTTCTCGAATTCCGGATCAAAACCCAATGCACTGTTGAAGGCCTGCAAACTGTCGTCGGCTTTGTTCGATTCCAGATAACTTTCTCCAAGCGCGTTATACGTTTTCGCATCCGGCCTGTAAGTCTTTAGCTGGTCATATGCCTGAGCGGATTCGCCGTACCGTTTCTGTTTGAAATATGCGGCGCCGAGACGCTCGAGTGCGTTGGCGTGGTCCGGCTTGATGACGATCGCGCGTCGATAGGCGAGAACCTCTTCGTCAGTACGATTGAGCTTGTTCAGGGTGAGGCCGAGCGAGTATTGCGTATCGGCATTGTCCTCGATCCGCAGCGCCTGCCTATATGCGTCGACCGCGTCCTTATACTGTCCGAGTGCATAGCTCGATGCACCGATGTTGACGTACGCCTCAGCCCATTCGGGCCGGAGCCGGGCAGCTTGCCGCGATGCCTTTAACGCGTCCTGATGACGGTTCAAAACTCCGTAGCAAAATCCTGCCTGATACCATGCCTCCGGATAATTCGAATCCAGCTCGACGGCACGCTCGAAAAACTGCAGAGCACGAGCATAGTCGTCACGTGAAAGCTGTGCGACACCCTGCGAATAAAATCGTTCAGCCGAGGAGCGTTTATTCTTCTGCGTTTCGGCCGTCAGCGACGAGAAGGTTTGCAGCTCGCTTACCTTTAATTGAAGTATGCGCTCGGAGGGAATTGCGAAATTAAGGCTTTGGCCCTCGGCCGCCTGAAGGCTCGCGATCCCGATGACCTGACCGTACATGTTCACCACCGGTGAGCCAGACGACCCTGGCGAGATCGGAGCCGTGATCTGGATGATCTTGCCGTAGCCCGATATCTCGCGAACAGCCGACACGATGCCATTCGACACACTGCCCTCAAGTCCGAACGGATTTCCGACAACGACGATCGATTCGCCTTCCTGCGGAACGGCTCTGACGATCGGCAGTGGAATTGCAAACGCTCGCGGAATATCTACCTGCAACAGCGCGAGATCGCCCTCGCCGTCGATCGCAAGCACACCCTTTACGACGAATCGTTTGCCGTCGATCAGATGAACTTCGACGCGGGCAGATCTTTCGATGACGTGGCGGTTAGTGACGATACGGTCCGGTGCGATGAAGAATCCACTGCCTCGCGATAGAGCGTTGCCCTTAGCATCGAAGGTCTCGATCGCGACGGACGAAGGTTTGATCCGCTTGACGAGCTCCGGCAGAAAATCCTGCGCAGAGACACCGGTCGCCAGGACAAGCGTTAGAACCAAAAGCTTTGTTATATTTGTGACAAACGACATCGGCAGGAAACTCTCAAGGATTATAATTGCATTAGACACATCCGACAAACAATTTGCTGTCCACGATTTCGCAGTGATATCCAACGGGTCTAAGATAAAGGGGAAAGGGGAAAGGGGAAAGGGGAAAGGGGAAAGGGGAAATCAGAATTCAGAATTCAGAATTCAGAAATCAGAACTCGGAAGCCACCCTTCATAATCCGGCCGTTCCGTCCGCGGCTGATTTCTTAATTCTAACTTCTGACTTCTGACTTCTGAATTCTGGATGCTGACTACTGACTACTAACACGCTATGACCAAAAAGATCGCCCTCGCGGCCGACCACGCGGGCTACGAAGAAAAGGAAAAGATCAAGGCGACGCTCGACGAACTAGGCGTCGAGTACGTCGATATGGGCACCGACTCGTCCGATTCGGTCGATTATCCCGATTACGCACTTAAGGTTGCCGAGGCCGTCTCAAATGGCGAGTTCGAGCAGGGTTTGCTTGTTTGCGGCTCGGGCACAGGAATGGCGATCGCCGCGAATAAAATTCCGGGCATTCGCGCAGCCGTTGCGTGGAACCCGGACATTGCACGGCTCGCTCGCGAACATAATGACGCGAACATCCTGTCGCTACCGGCTCGGTTCACATCGCCCGAAGAGTCCGCGAAGATCGTCGAGGCTTGGTTCGCCGCCGATTTTGAAGGGGGCCGTCACCAGCGGCGTGTAGAAAAGATCGAGCCTCACAAAAAATAAAGGCTTTCGTTTCGAAATAATCTTTCGAGCTCGCATTCCAAGATCTCCCCTCGATCAATTTATCGAGACCTTCATCTACTTCGAACGCGTTGAGCACACCCACACCATCGATCGATTTCTGCCGAATGGCGACACCGAGATACTCATCGATTTTCACGACACCCCGCAGTTTATTTACGACAACAACACTCTGAAGGAGATCCAGGCGTGCCATCACGCATGGACGTCGGGTGTGCGTACCGAGCCGATCACGATTCCATCCGGCAACGGAGCGTCAATGATGGTTGATCCAACTATCGTCGATGCATTGAAGCTATCGCACGCGCGTTGTCACTAGGAGAGTCTGGCGAGTCTGTCGAGACTGGCGAATCGGATGAAATTGGTCTTGCTCTCCTTACTCTTTGAATGCACCAAATTTATGCCCGCGTAGTCGGAATGTCAAAC
>JBDTWZ010000199.1:0-5202 GCA_040006435.1 Acidobacteriota bacterium | reverse complement strand
TGAGGAAAAATAAAAACCAAGAAAGATCATTTACACAAAAGATTTGACACTACCCCTTTGTTATTAATCACGATTCACGATTCACGATTCACTATTCACTATTCACGATTCACGATTCACAATTCACCATTCACGATTTACTATTCACGCCGCTTTCGCCTATACTCGCCCCGAGTTCACCACTTAACCACCGAAAATTGAATATGGACAAGGGGAGTTTCGTCGCTTTCGCTTGTCCATTTTTTCATGGAGTAAAATGCTGAGAATCATTCTGGGTGTGGTCGCGGGTTTCATTGCATGGTCGATCATCTGGGTCGGGAGCGACCAGTTTCTACATACAATCTCACCGGGCTGGTACGGCGCCCATCAGGACGGCGCGGCGATGGCCGTCGTTAACGGTGAGTCCTTTAGTGCAGAGACGACGATCGCGATCATCGGGCTTGTCCGCGGCGGGATCGCCTCGATCATGGCCGGATTTCTCGCCGCCGTGATCGCCGGAGAGAATAGGCGTTCGCCCCTGATCCTCGGGATCATCCTGCTCGCGGTTGGCATCGCAGTACAGGTTAGTCTCTGGAATGTGTTCCCGATCTGGTTTCACCTGATCTTCTGGCTGATGCTGGTACCTTTGACGATTCTCGGTGGACGAATGAAAGAAACCGCTTAGGAGGAAATCATGAGAATAATTGTGGCCGGCATCGCCGGTGGTGTTGTCTTGTTTATGTGGGGTGCGTTCTCGCACATGGTTTTGCCGATCGGTGACATCGGTATGAAGACGCTCCCAAACGAAGATCCGGTCATGGCGGCGATGAAGGCGAATATTCCTGAGCCGGGTCTGTATTTTTATCCGGGCATGCCGGGCGGCCACTCGGCCAATGAAGCCGAGCAGGCAGCGTGGGAAGCAAAGTATAAGTCAGGGCCGCATGGCATCCTTGTCCACCACCCGAGCGGCACTGATCCGATGCCGCCGAGCATGCTTATCACGGAGCTCGTTTCGAACATACTCGCCGCCATCGCCGTCGCCCTGGTTGTATCGTGGCTGATCTGTTATTTCTGGGGACGCGTCGCCGCCGCCGGTCTTTTCGGCCTTGTCAGCTGGCTGTCGGTCGATGCCTCGTACTGGAATTGGTTCGGGTTTCCGACAGATTATTTTCTGGCGCAGGCGGCCGATCAGGTTGTTGGATGGTTACTCGCGGGTCTCGTGATCGCGTGGTTGATCAAAGGAAGCGACGGCGCTTCTGAACACGTTTGATAGCGATCGGTAGCGGAAGCCAGTTCGTAGGTTTTCGGTAAGTAAGTTCGTTCAGTTTTTCCACTTGGGCCTCCTGCTCGGCGAGGATCTCGTCAGGCGGAAGGTCCTCTTTATTTTCGTAGCATGCGTGGGCAATGCATGGCGATGGTTTACCCTCCTGATGGACGAGACAACCCGTTCCCTTCTCAAACAGAGGGCACGCGTATGTTTTGGAGAACGTATCGCCGTCGGATGAAAGTTCGTATTTTGAAATTGTCGCTTGGATCCGGCTGAAAATTCTTTCTTGCTTTTCTTCCGAAAGTTTTGCTATCGCATTCCGGATCGCTACGGCTTCCAATCGTGTTATGTGAACGTTCACAAAGTGCGAGTCGAGACAGCACGCTCCCGGAGTTTGGCACGTCACGCAGCTCAAGGCGCGATGCTCGTACCCGTCGCGGATCCGCCGCGCAAAGTCCGTTTTCATCTTATGAAGTTTCTCGAGTGCTCGTGTTTCGCTGATCGGTTTCATAGCTTGACTGCAGAGCAGGCTGACTGGATCGCAGGCATCCCTGCCTTCAATGCCGCGGATACGCGGCGTCAACCTATTACGTCTACGGCGGTTCGTGCTTCGCACTCATGCAGGCAGGGATGCCTGCGCTCCAGTCGGCATGTTACAATTCTCAACAACGTAATCTTACATTCAACGGAGGTTTATGCTCAAAGAAGGCGATAAGGCACCAGACTTTAAATCGAAAGATCAAAACGGCGATCCTATCAAGCTTGCAGATTTTAAGGGACAGCGCGTCGTTCTGTTCTTCTATCCAAAAGACGACACACCTGGCTGAACCAAGGAAGCATGTTCGTTCCGTGATGCGAACGACGAATTCGAAAAGAAAAATATCAAGTTGCTTGGCGTATCGGTCGATGATGAGAAAGCTCATCAGAAGTTCCGCTCAAAATATGATTTGCAGTTCGATCTGATAGCAGACAGCGAGAAAAAGGTCGTCGAGGCTTACGGCGTCTGGGTCGAGAAAAGCATGTACGGCAAGAAGTATATGGGGATAGATCGTAAGACGTTCCTGATCGACGAAAACGGAACGATCGCAAAAGTCTTCGATAAGGTAAACGTGGAAGAACACGCCGACGAAGTGCTCGAAGCGTTTGGTGAGAAATAAAGTTTTATGAATCTAAAAGTTTTAACCGTCTGCATTCTTGCGACGATCGTTTTTGCATCTTCCTGCAACAATGCGGCAAAACCACCAGTCGTCGTTAATAGTACTCCGTCACCAGTTCCGGCCCGAGCCGACAGCGACCACGCCGATGACGGACATGACGCGCCTCGAATTTCGCTTGCCGAAGCGAAAAAGGATTTCGACGCCGGGACCGCGGTCTTTATCGACACGCATGCCCCCGAGCAATATGCTCAGCAACACATTCCGGGTTCGATCAACGTTCCCGCGAATAACCTGGAGCCCTACCTTAACAAGATCCCGAAAGGCAAAAAGATCATCGCCTACTGCTCCTGAGGGGCCGAGCATTCCAGTGCCAGTTTGGTATCTGAACTACAAAAGAAGGGATTTGAAAACGCATTCGCTTTGCATGGCGGAACAGTCGCATGGACCAGCGCGGGTTATCCGATGGAAAAGAGTAAGTAGGACAGGCTGTTAGCCTGTCCCTCGTTATCGTTTCGACCTTGAAGGTTAATCTTACGTCGTCGTACATCTCCCATGTCGTACGAGTACAAACAATTCTCCAGACGAAAGCTCCCGCACATTCACTCTCCGGGTTCTACCATTTTTACAACTTTCCGTCTCGCTGATTCGATTCCAAAAAATGTACTTCGCCAGTGGCTCGCCGAACGCGAATTTCGGAATAAAGCTGCCGAGCTTGACGAGCCGGAAATTCAATTTCGGCGTCGTTGGTTCGCTTACTTTGAAGACATCTTAGACAAAGCAGCCAACGGTCCCCGATGGTTAGCCGATCCGAGAATTGCTCAGATCGTAGCCGACAGTCTCGCATATCGGAACGGACGAGTATACGACCTCGCCGCGTACTGCATCATGTCCACACATGTTCACTCAGTGTTTTCTCCCTACCTAAATGAAACGTCACTGACCGAAGCAAAGGGTTCGCATCCCTTGCGGTTTGAAAGCAGCGAGGCGACGTTGTCCGTGATCATGCAGTCGCTAAAGGGTTACACCGCTCACGAGGCAAACAAGGTCTTAAATCGTACGGGCGCATTCTGGGAAGTGGAGAGCTACGACCACGAGATAAGAGATGGAGAAGAATTAGGTCGGGTGATTCGGTATGTCCTCAACAACCCGGTGAAAGCCGGGATGGTCGATCACTGGTCAGACTGGAAATGGACTTACTGGCGAGACGCTGGAAATAGGACAGGCTAACAGCCTGCCCTACAGTCTAACGATCGTGGCCTTACTCCCGTTCCTTACCGTCTCACTCAATGCGTTGCGCGTATCGACGATCAACTTCGCTTTCTCACAGATCCCGCGATAATCAATGCCGGTGTGCTCGGTGCAGATGATAACGCAGTCAGCGTCGCTAATTAACTCATCAGTCAATTCCTTATTCAGGAGCGGCTCACCATCGCCGATCGTGTACGCGTGATCGAATGTGATCTCCGGCACGAACGGATCGTGATATGAAACTTCTGCACCGCGGGAGCGAAGCAGGTCGATGATCGAAAGCGCCGGCGATTCGCGCATGTCGTCAATGTCCTTTTTGTACGCGACGCCGAGTATAAGGATCTTCGAACCATTGACGGCCTTTTTCTCGTTATTCAAGGCGGTCGACACCAACTTTACAACATACGCCGGCATCCCCGAGTTGACCTGTTCGGCGAGCGATATGAACTGTGAATCGAATCCGTGCTGACGGGCCTTCCACGAAAGATAATGCGGATCGAGTGGGATGCAATGTCCGCCGATCCCCGGGCCCGGATAGAACGCCATGAAGCCAAACGGTTTTGTAGCAGCCGCACGCACAACCTCCCACGTATCGATGCCGAGTGTGTTGCACAGCCGGGCCATCTCGTTCGCCATGCCGATATTGATGGCGCGGAATGTGTTTTCCCAAAGCTTGCATGCTTCGGCGACACGTGCCGATGAAACCGAATGTACTTCGTCAACTATCTGGTTGTAGAGCATGGACGCAACGTCGGTCGAGTCTTTCGTCACGCCACCAACGACCTTCGGAATGTTATGCGTTTGAAATTGCGGATTGCCCGGATCGACACGCTCCGGTGAGAACGCGAGCAGAAAATCTTCGTCGAGCTTAAATCCCTTCTCCTCGAACATCGGCAAAAGGACTTCGTCGGTCGTTCCCGGATATGTGGTGGATTCGAGGATCACCATCTGGCCGCGTCGCATGTACTTCTGTATCTCTTCGCCAGCGGAAATGATGTAGGACATGTCCGGATCCTTCGTCTTTCTTAGAGGAGTCGGAACGCAGATGATAATAACGTCGCATTCCGTGAGCTTGCTGAAGTCGGTCGTCGCGGAAAGGTTTCCTTCGTCGACACACTTCTTAACGTTCTCATTTGGAACATCGACAATATACGAACGGCCCGCGTTGATCTCGCCCGCTTTTTTTTCATCGACTTCGAAGCCGATCCCGCGAAATCTTTTGAGGCCGAATTCGACGATCAGCGGCAGCCCAACGTAGCCTAGTCCAATAACGCCTATACAAGCGGTTCTTTCCGAGATCAATTTTTCCAGTTCGTTCTTCATCATTATGAGTGAGATTAGGTTACAAAATTTCTGAGGATATTACATGCGCCGAGCAAGCGGACCAAAGCAAACTGTTACGTTACGGCACCGGCAAGTCTTTGGTCAAGAGCATCGCCGTTTGTGCTAAGATGTAGTTCACCGGCCCACCACCACCAGGCCACTGCAAACCGGAAGTTCAATCGCTCCCCCCAAATCCAGTCACATGAGTTTCGTTATCGAATCGGCAAA
>JBDTWZ010000198.1:0-5224 GCA_040006435.1 Acidobacteriota bacterium | reverse complement strand
TAACGTCGCGTGAGTCGATTGCGAAATTCGTTATCTCACGTTCCGGCAGGGCGGGTTTCATTTTCGGCGCCGCGGCGTTCATATATTCAATTACGGTCGAAAGCTTCAAGTTCTATATTCCATCCTCGCCGACGACGACTTGTTCTTTATTTGTTTAGTTGGAGATTCGGGCACCTTTTCCTTTTGTTTCGGATTCGCGTCTCTCGCTTTCCGCACCCGGGCCGGCACCGCTAATTTTTCCTTCGGTCTATTGATGCCTTCCGCTTTAGGGAGTGCGACTGTTGGGCGTTCGACCGCTCCATCATCTATTTTGGGTCCGCCGGATTGCGGAACTGCTGTCGCCGCATTTACGTCTCCAGCGTCCGGAATCTCTGGAATCTCCTCCTCTTCCGCGACGGTTGACCCGCCGTCCAGATCGCGTGGGACATTCAATTCGGGAAGAACAGTCTGCGCGATCTCGCGAAAGGCCGGAGCCGCCGCTCCTCCACCGTCTCGTCCGCCCAACTTAGGCTCGTCCATTACCACCGCAATCGTGATCGCCGGATTTTCGGCCGGGGCATACCCTATGAACGACGAAACATATTTCGAACGATTGATCCCCTTGATAGCTGGATCGAACTTCCATGCGGTGCCCGTCTTTCCGGCGGACGAATATCCGTCGAGCTGCGCACGTCGACCCGTCCCGGCAAGGACAACTTCGCGCAGCATCGTCCGCAAACTTCGCGCGGTTTCCGTACTGACAACTTGCGTTCGTTCGGGTACGGGAAGCGGAACCGTGGTTTCATCCGATTGTCGTATTTCTTTGACGATATGTGGTCGAATTCTGACGCCGTCATTCGCTATCGTCGCAAAAGCAGTTGCCATTTGCAACGCGGATACGCCAATTTCATAACCAATCGCCATCGAAGCAAGTGAGTCTCCGTTCCAGCGTTCCGGGGCCCGAACAATTCCGCCCGTTTCCGCCGGAAGCTCGATCCCTGTTGGTTTGCCGAAACCAAACTTTTGAACGTAATTGTGAAAGCTCTCTTTGCCGACAAGCATGCTCGTTTTGATCGCGCAAACATTACTGGAATGAGCGAGGGCTTTCTTATACGAAACCCGCCCGATGGCATGGGAGTCCGTAAACTTATGCCTCGCAATCTCGATCGTGCCATTGCCGCTGTCGATCTCACCATCAGGCGTGATCAGTTTCTTGTCGAGCGCCGAGCTGTAAGTGACAAGCTTAAAGACCGAGCCGGGCGAGTAGATGCTTTGAATCGCACCATTGGTGAGATTATCGGGACGGATGTCATTAAGCCTATTCGGATCGTAAGTTGGATAGTTCGACAACGCAAGAATCGCACCGGTCTTGTTATCGATGACAACAGCCATTCCGGACTTCGAGCCACTTTCTTTGACACGCCGCTCGAGAGCCTGGTCGGTCGTGTACTGGATCGGAACATCGATCGTAAGCACGATATCTTTCGGCGGCTCTTTTTCGGTAACCGTCTCGTCGTATACACGTCCGAGCCGGTCGCGCTCCTGCAGCTTTTTGATCACGGCGCCGTAGAGTTCGCCGTTCATCGACTGCTCGATTCCAGCTTGGCCGTTGCCTTCAGCATTGCTAAAGCCAATCACATGCGCGGCGAGGGTTTCGTACGGATATCTTCGCTTTTGATCTTCGCGCCAGTGCAGGCCTACAAATCTGGGCCGATCAGCCTTTGCGACCTTTGGATCTTCGAGCAAATTGTTTACTCGCTCGGCAGCTTCTGTGTCCAGTCCCGTCGCGATCGGAACAAACTTGCGTTCGTCCGACTTAGCCTGGCTGAGCTGCTGCGCGAGTTTCGTCTCGTTGATGCCCAGGACCCTGGCGATCGACTTCGCCGCCACCTTAACGTCCGTGATCTCGGTGGCATCGGCGAAGAGCGTTTTGACATTTACACTGATCGCCAACGTCCGCCCGTTGCGGTCATAGATCGTTCCGCGGAGAAACTTACTGCTCTTTTTATCTGTGCGATTGTCTTTGGCTTTTTCTGTTAACCACTCGTGCTGCTTAACCTGTAGATGGACCAGCCGAGCGCTAATCCCGCCTATCCATAAGACGAAAACGGCGATGATCAGCATGAATCGCGTGAACGCGGTCTGTTTTAGGTTTGTCTTTTTCTTCCGTTTGGCGGGTTGGCGCATTTTGTTCTTATCTGAGTTTTAGCAGCGCGACGACTTCCGTCTTTTCCTTCTTGTCCTTCGACGGCTCGACGATTCGACCGCGCGTTTCGCCTGCGGACTTGGGGTGTACCGGCGCGCTTAGTACAGTTCGCACGACTGCCCGTGCATCCCTGGATATCGCCACTACCGGCTTCGCCAACTCGATCGACGGAGAATTATTTCTGGTGGTGGCCTTACTATTCGTGAGTTGGACGGCGGCGGTTTCCGTGACCTCGCGCATTCCTATTGCATCTGCAGCCTTCCGAATAGCCATCGGCGACAGAGCAACTTCGCGAGCTAGAATCAGTCGACGCTTCTCGGTTTCAAGGTTCTGGAGCTGTTCACGGAGATTGGAATTTTTTATCCCGAAATCCATCGAAGTAAAATGCTGGCGAGCTGCGAAAAAAAAGCCTGCGGCAACGACGCCGGCACAGATGACGACAAGAAGCATAAAGCTCCAGGAAAGCTCGCGTGCCGGGATTGCCGCGGTCCTCGATCTAGTTCTGACTGCGTTTGAGTTCTGCATTGGGTGCTCCGTTGAACGGCAACTACTCTGCTTCTAATTTTCTTATCGCCCTTAGCTTTGCGCTTCGTGCGCGTGGGTTTACTTCAATTTCATCGGCACTTGGAATGACCGGCTTGCGAGTAAGGATCTCGACTGTTTTTTTCGCGCCGCACCTGCATTGCGGTATCCGAGGTGGACAAAAACACTTGCCGGACAATTTTTGAAAGGTCTGCTTGACGATCCTGTCCTCTAACGAGTGAAACGTGATAATCGCTAGCCTTCCATCGATTTTCAAAAGATCTGCTGCGTCGGTGATAAATTGCTCAAGGATCTCAGTCTCGTGATTTACCGCGATTCTCAACGCCTGAAAAGTCCGGGTTGCCGGATGGATCTTGTCCTTTGGACTTCGCTTCACAGTCCGTTCGAGCAACGCGGCCAACTCCCTCGTACTCTTGATCGGCGTGCCAGCTTCCCTTCTTTCAACTATCCGCCTCGCAATGCGTCGCGACGCACGCTCCTCGCCAAAGCTATATATAAGGTTGGCAATTTCGTTTTCGGAGAGAGTAGCCAACAGGTCACTCGCCGTTGGCCCGTCAGACTCTGCGTCCATCCGCATATCAAGGGGAGCATCGAAACGGAAGCTAAAACCGCGCTCCTGACTGTCTAGCTGAAGTGAGGAGACCCCGAGATCAGCCAAAATACCCTCGACCTTCTCAATCTGCAGAGCTCCAAGCACAGTTCTTAACCGTGAGAAATTTGAATGCGAGAATCGAATACGGTCATCGTACGCTGCCAGCCGGTCCTTCGCGATCTCGATCGCTTCCTGATCCTGATCCAAACTAATGACGAGATTTCCGTTCGCCGCGTTCAGGATCGCTTCTGTGTGCCCTCCGAGCCCCAGTGTCGCGTCGACGAATGTCCCACCCTTGGCTGCGTTCAAAAGCTCAACCGTTTCCACGGGTAAAACGGACAGGTGAATGTTTGCAGCTTTGTTTTCAGGCATCTTCAAAGAACCGGAGACACACTTCACCGTGACGGCATAATACCGCTTTGTCTATTTCAACCAGATTGTTAGGGATTCAGATCGTGAGAATTTTCAACCGTCAACAAACTTACTGTCTGACATCATCAGAAACATCCGGTTTGAATGTCCGGGTTGAAGGTCGCACAGTGCTTAAATTCTTAAACACTTACATTATTTTGATCGGCCCCGAATCGCATCCCGTCTTAGCGGAGCTGAACACTGATAAGCATCTTACGTCCATCTCAGAATCCTTGTCAAGAGATAATTTTACGAATTCTGTTAATCACGTGTTTAAGTTCTCGCCCCACATCCGGAACCGATAGTGCCTCGCCTTTCCACTTTTGAACCGCATAAGATAAAGTTTAGAATTCCCTTCGTCAATATGGAATTCGTATCCTTTCAACTCCTGCTATTTGGTGTATTCGCTGCGTTGGGAACGGTTCTCGGCGGTCTCACGCTCTTTCCAGGAAAACTACATACCCGATACAAGAAGAGCTTGAAGTATCTGCTCGCCCTCGGCGCAGGATTTATGCTTGCCGTTACGTTCTTCGAGATCATTCCGAAAACGATATTGATCTGGCAGAAAACTGAAGGGGCGGACGATAATCTCTATCTGCCGATGTCGCTCCTGTTGGTCGGTTATCTCTTAACCCAGTTTTTCGAACATACGATCGCCCCGCACTTTCATCTGGGTGAAGAAACACAGGCCGAAAACACGCTCTCGACATCTTCCGCGTATACCGGGGTGGGTGGCCTGCTTATTCATTCGTTCTTCGACGGCGTCTCGATCGCCGCGGCGTCGCAGATCGATGTTCGAATCGGTTTTCTCGTCTTCATCGCAGTTTTCCTTCATAAATTTCCCGAGGGGTTCACGATCGCGTCGATGCTCCTCGCCGCGGGGAAAGGATTCCGCGAAGTCGTCATTGCAACATCAGTCATCGGCGCTGCGACAACACTGGGCGTCCTACTCTTCTCGTTCATAGGGGCTCAATTCGAGTCCTCAATAGCTTATGCGCTTCCGCTCGCAAGCGGCGTGACACTTTACGTCGCCGCGACCGATCTTATCCCTGAGGTCAATCATCACGGAGGCAAGCGGCCCCTCGTATCAATTTCCGTCTTTGCCGGCGTCGCTCTGTTTTTCGCGATCCATCTCCTTGTCCACCAGGTTTTCGGTGAACTCTAGTTCCTAAACCTGGGTACAAGACTTTTTTTGCAACAAACCGTTAGCCGTCATCGTTATTAACTGGCGGAGGTGATTTGAACAATGCGTGAACCTTTGGTCGCAGGAATACTGAGTCTTTTGATCCCGGGCGTTGGACAGCTATACAACGGCAGAATCTTGATCGGTATAATCTGGCTGGTTATAACAGGCATTTCGTGGATCGGATCGGCGGGCCTGCTCGGCTGGGTAGTTCATCTGATCTCCGCGTGGTGTGCGTATAGTTACGCAAAAGACAATCCGATAAGAAGCTAGAGTTTCTTCATACAATCCTCCTTACGCCCGATGTTTA
>JBDTWZ010000197.1:0-5234 GCA_040006435.1 Acidobacteriota bacterium | reverse complement strand
CTGCAACTCTGGAAACTCTGGAATATCTTCAACTCTGGAAACCAGTAGTTCGGTCGTGCTATAGTCTTACGCAGGCGAAAGTTCTTTCTGCGTATCTCGTTACCGAACGCACTAATAATTGAGCCAACACTTGAATTGCGGGGGGCCAATGCCCGATTCGGTGCAAACTTCCATGTTGAAGATTTGCCGTAGATGAGGGCTCCGATGTCCCGATGTTGAATCGGGACAGAAAGCCACCCACCTGATATAACAGGTTCAATTCAAGCGTTTGGAACGGATTACTCGGTTTCTTTCGCTTACTCTTCTTCTTGATCTTCAGCTTCAAGTTCTCTTCGAATCTCCTCGGTCATCTTTGCCTCTTCAAGTGCGAGCGGCAGTTCGGCGGCACGTGCGGAAAGTTTTTTTAGAGCGAGCTCAGAATCGGCTAGATGTGAACCGCGAGCTGCGGCCGCCTCTATCAACTGCAGTCGCGATTCCGCTTCGGCGAGCATCAGTTTGGCTTCGTCGTTGATCGACCCGATCTTATCGATGTCGCGTGCTATTTCGGCAGTAAAGTTCTCCGAGCTTTCTTTGTTCAGTCGTGTAAGCTGCTTTAGTTTTGTTTGACGCCTCTTCGCGAGAGCTAACTCTCTCCTCGAGGATCGGACGATCCGTGTTGCGGTCAGACGCGACGCGAGCGTCTCACGATATGCGTCTTCCAGCATGGGATCCGTTCGCTGCATCTCGCGCAAAGCGCGTTTTTCGTTTGTTTTGAGCTCGTTCCGAAACCACTCGATTTCTTCGGCTTTAATACCATCAGCGGCGATCTTTTCCCGCATTTCCCTGGTCCAGGCCGAATGTCTGATCGCGAAAAAGGCCGAAAGACCCAAACCGACAAGAAACCCTGTTATTGTCAGAATCAGACCGATAAAGAAGAAAGTAGCAGCGACAGGCGGCGTCGAACCGAAGATAAACATTAAAAGCAAGAACGAAATAGCCGGCACCGCCGAGAGCGCGAGAGGAGCCGAGATCGCCGCGATCTTTAAATTGCGACCGCGAGCCAAAGCGCGTTTTGAAACGTCGTATTTCGATACGATTGCGTCCATTTTTTAAGGATTTACTTTACAGGCCGTGCAAACTTAATACAAACAACTGGCATCACAAAGTTTAACTAGCTCAACTGATTATATTAGACTAGCGTAGTGTCGGATTCGGCCGGGTTGAAAGTATGACGAAGAACATATTTTTCTCGATCTTTGCATCGCTGTTGATTTCTGGCGCGGTCTTCGCACAGGCGGAGAATCCTAATGAGAACCAGCGTGTGCGGACGGTTTCCATTCCGATCTCGATCTTTACGAAAGATGAGATGCGACAAGGCCAGGCGGAGGAGTTTGTCCAGGTCGACCGGCTGATCGTCAGAGAAGACAAAGACGAGCAAACCATTCTCTCTATCAGAAGTGTTGTCGACGCTCCACTCGCACTAGCAATACTCGTCCAGGACGATCTTTCCTCTTCTTTCAATCTTCAAATCAAGGACCTAAAGAAATTTATTCGCAGCCTGCCTAGAGGTTCGCGGGTAATGGTAGCGTACATTCGCGGAGGAACGCTGCAGATCAGGCAGCGATTTACTGACAATCTAGATCAGGCCGCCGACTCATTGCGGATCGTTGCTTCCAGCTCTACCGTCGCTCCTCGCAATCCGTATGACGGCGTTATCGATGCTCTTAATCGTTTCGACGCTTTACCTGCGGGTCGTCGCGCGATCCTGTTACTTTCTGACGGCCTCGACGCGACGCAGGGTCTGAGAAATTCTACCCCGATGCAGAGCATCGATCTTGACCGCGCCGTCACCCGGGCTCAACGACGGAGCGTTTCCGTATTCTCGTTCTACAATCCTGCAAGCATTACCGAGAGCGGCGATCAACGGTTGATCCTGAATGGCCAGGGCTCGCTCGCTCGGCTGTCCGACGAAACCGGTGGACGAGCATTCTTCCAGGGTTCGATAGCTCCGATAAGCTTCGAGCCGTTCTTCCGCGAATTAAGTCTCTTGCTGAATCGACAGTTCCTTTTGTCCTACCTTTCGACCCACATGAAGCGCGGATACTATCGTGTCGAAGTGCTGAGCACGAATCCGACGGTCAAGATCGAACATCCGAAGGGTTATTACTATCGTTGAGCTATTTCACTCGCACACCGCAGGACGGACAGACGTGACCATCTTCTTTGATCAATAGTCCTACCCAGAATAGTGGAAAGAAGAGAACCAAAAGGACGGCGAAGACGATCCATCCTGTACTCGAGATTCGACGTTCGACTTGAGGCAAGAACTGGCTCATGCAATTCGGACATCGGTAGTTTCCGGACATGAACTGCTGGTCCCGAACCGAAAGCGGTTGACCTCCAAACTGCGGGTTCGCGGGGGACTTTCGTGCTTCCGCCTGAGTCTGAAATTCGTCAGTCTTCCAGGAATATGGCCGCGGAGCCTGATACTCGAACGCCTGTTGTCGCTGCATCGGCTGCGGTATCAAAAACTTCGTACCGCAGAAACGGCAAAACTGACTTTCAGAAGCATTTCCTTGTCCGCAATTCTGACACTGGATCATAGGTAGTAAATAGTAAATCGTGAATAGTAAATCGTGAAATGAGAATAGCCCGACACTCTCGTCATTCCCGATTTACGATCAGCGATGCGCTAAGTTTCAAATCTCACGCTCTTGCCGGTCCTGATCGCTGAATACACCGATTCGACCAGCTCTACCGACTTAAATCCGTCATCAGCAGTCACGGGCGGCGCGGTGCCGTCAAGGATCGCGTCGATAAAAGCCTTGTCCTCCTGCACGTAACCCCAGCGCTCTTCTTTCTCGGTCATGTGCCATGACATCGTCTCAAAGTTCGCATCCATCCCGCGCGAGTCAAAAAGGCGTTCCATTTCCTCGGTCATTATCGTGCGGTGATGACAGAACACCTCGATGCGTTCGAAAGGAAAGTGCCAGCTTGCGTCGGATGACGACGCGAACGTACAGTGAAATCCGTTTTTGAATTTGAAGATAATAGAAAATTCGTCGAGCTCGGGATACTCATGCTGTGAGCCATACGCCACAAGCTCCGCGATCTCACCGAACTGAAAACGTATCATGTCGAAGAGGTGGATCGTCGTTTCGTATAGGAACCCTCCGGTGACGTTCACATCGCCCGTCCAGATCGGATTCTTCAGTTCGCCGCGGTTCATCTTGATATGCGCGGAATGAGATCGGTCACTCTGTAGCAAGTGTTTCAAATGCGCGTAGACAGGTGCAAAGCGTCTGTTATGTCCGACCTGAAAAATACGTTCGCTCTTGTTCGCGGCATCGCGAAGCTCGGCCGCGTCGTCAACACCAATAGAGAACGGCTTCTCGCAAAATACGTGCTTATCTGCATCGATCGCATGGAGCGCGATATCCTTATGCGTTTTGTTCGGCGCACACACCAATACCGCATCGCAGTTGTCCAACAGCTCCTCGCGCGATGAACAAACCTTTCCCCCGATCGATCTCGCTGTTCTCTCAGCGCGTTCCGCGATGACGTCGTAAAGTGCGGCGACTTCCGTCCGTTCATCTCGTGAATAAATTCGTCCGTGCACGTTGCCGATATAGCCGGTGCCGATAATTCCGATTCTGATCCTATCCATAAAATGACTAACCGCCGAGACGCAGAGACAGTCGAGAAATCAATCAACTAAGGATTTGCCGTGGGCTCATACCAACCTAACTTCCTACTCCTTGAGGCCCTCGGCGTCTCCGCGGTTGAATCCTTTTATTTCGAGCCGCCGCCGGCGACATGTCGGCCCAAACCAAGAACCTTTTCAGTAGCCGCCTTCGCTTTCCTCGCGACCTCGTATGGATCCTGATCCCAGTACTCGGGTCGGAAGATCTCAATGCTAACCATTCGGTCATAACCGATCTTGTCGAAGTGTTCTTTGATCTCGGCGATCGGCAGAATACCCTCACCGGGATATAACCGCTGAGCGTCTGTGAGCTGTTCCTTCGGTAGATCTTCTGCGTCGTTGATGTGAAAAATGAAAAGCTTTTCCGGCTTCATCGAATCGATCGCCTCGAAGGTGGAATTTCCAGCATAGAAGTGAAACGTGTCGATGACATTACCGATGCTCTTTCGATCCACCCGTTCAACGATCTCGTTGCAGAGGTCGAGGGTTTGCACGGAACAATCGGTTTGTCCAAGAAACTCGAACGCGAGCGAAACGCCGAATGGCTCGGCGATATCCGCAAGCTCGTTGAGCACACGAACGGATTCGTCAACGATCTCCTCTTTCGTCGCATCTTTAGGCAGCTTACCCGGAACAACTACGATATACGGACAGTTGATCTGACCTGCGATGGCAGACAGTTTGCTGCATTGAGCCTTGATCGTTTCGTAATCCTCGGGCGTCCGAAATGTGATGTGCTCGATCGAATTTATCGAGTAGGGCTCGACGTTGTTCTCTGTCAAAAGCGCCCGGAGGTCCGCAATGGCGTGCGTTTCGAGATAGGTCCGGAGTTTCGATGCCCAAAGCTCCACGAGGTCGTACCCGGCTGCTCCCGCGGCTCTAATATCAGTTTCCAGGTCGGCGTGCATCGTCGTCGCCCCGTTCAGTGCGATTTTCATATTTGTCTCCAAAAGTAAACGAGATTTTAGCATGGGAATCGGGAGGCAGAAACCCGACCGGTAGGGAGGGTGTTGATGGAACAGAGCAACGCAGAGTTCAGCGGATGCAAGCGTGACCCGCGTAACCAGGCGCGGGATGCCAATCTGCACGCTCCCCACCGGTTAGGTTCTGCCTGAGCAGGCAACTCCCAAAATTGCTCCACCGTCCAACAATCGGTAAAATTAACGTTTTAGCCTGGTCATTCTCACTGTCACCAATATGAAATGCTTTCTCACTGCACTCGCGACATTAGTTTTCTTTGTCTCGATCAATTCGGCGCAATCCTCTGACGCCGCGCTTCGCCGCGCGATGCGTCTCGATAATGACCAACGTGATGCGAATGGCAAGCTCCCGACGCTCGACGCGTCCGAGCATATCTCTCGCGGCGAAACTTACATGGTTAACCGCTTGTTTCCTCAGGCGCGCGAACACTGGCAAAAGTTTTTTGATACTTACGGCGAC
The DNA here is from genome assembly GCA_040006435.1 of Acidobacteriota bacterium. Lineage (GTDB taxonomy): Bacteria > Acidobacteriota > Blastocatellia > Pyrinomonadales > Pyrinomonadaceae > OLB17. The sequence continues at coordinate 112 of JBDTWZ010000197.1, read as the reverse complement.
GACGCAAGACTTCCCAGGGCTTTGTTCGGGACGGCCCGCTCATACATGTGGGAACGTCAATACGAAAAGGCGGTTTTCTGGTTTGAAAAGCTGAACGGAGACACTTCGAAAG
>JBDTWZ010000196.1:0-5279 GCA_040006435.1 Acidobacteriota bacterium | reverse complement strand
AGCCGTCGCCGATCGATTACGAAGAGCTCGCGAAGATCCCGGTCGAGATGATGCTTCGGAACCATTTCGTACCCTTGAAACGCGAAGGAATGGATCTGCATGCGGCGATGGCCGATCCGACAAATCTCCAACGCCTGGACGAGTTGGAGAATGCACTCAACGTCCGCATCGTCCCGTACATTGCGACGCAAGGTGCGATCGATGTTGTGCTAAAAAAGGGCGACGCGACACAACGAGTTCTGCAGGAAGCGGCATCCGGATTTAGGATCTCGCTTGTTAAGGAGACCGAGCAGGGCGAAGAAGTTCTGGACCTCGATCGTCTGGCGACAGACTCGGACATGTCGCCGATCATCAAGCTCGTCGATACGATCGTCTATAACGCAATGGAATCGCGAGCGTCCGATATCCACATTGAGGCGGGAGACCGCGATGTTCGCGTAAAATTTCGAATCGACGGTGCGCTTTACTCCAAGGTCGACCCGATCGACATCGCCTATCATCAAACTCTGATCTCGCGCATCAAGGTCATGTCCGAGCTCGACATCGCCGAGCGTCGAATCCCGCAGGACGGACGCTTTCGTGTTCGATACAAGGGCCGTACCGTCGACTTTCGTGTGTCGATCCTGCCATCCGCCTTTGGCGAGAATTGCGTTATTCGTATCCTCGACAAAGAGCAGATCTCCGAAGAATTTAAGAACCTTAGCCTCGAAGTCGTCGGTTTCGACGCCGACGATCTAAAGCGATTTCGTCTTTACATCAAAGAGCCGTACGGGATGGTGCTAGTCACGGGCCCGACCGGATCAGGGAAAACGACCACGCTCTACGGCGCCCTCAACGAGATCCGAAACGATGAGGACAAGATCATCACGATCGAGGATCCCGTCGAGTACGTTCTGCAGGGGATAATGCAGATCCCGGTGAACGAGAAAAAGGGATTAACGTTTGCACGCGGACTGCGGTCGATACTGCGTCACGATCCGGACAAGGTGATGGTCGGCGAGATCCGTGACGAGGAAACGGCGCAGATCGCGATACAGTCAGCGCTGACCGGCCACCTCGTCTTCACCACCGTCCACGCAAACAACGTTATCGACGTTATCGGCCGTTTTCTGAATATGGGCGTCGAGCCTTACAACTTTGTGTCTTCACTAAACTGCGTACTGGCTCAGCGTCTCGTTCGTCTGTTATGCCCGACCTGCAAAAGACAGTATGAACCGTCGAAAGAGGATCTGTTCAGTTCCGGATTGCGACCCGAAGATGTTCGTGAGCGTATATTCTTCAGAAACGTCGGCTGCGACGCATGCAACCACACCGGCTATCGCGGTCGTACCGCGATCCATGAACTGCTTGATATGTCGGATTCGATTCGTGAAATGATCATTGAACGACGGCCGGGTTCCGAGATCCGACGTCAGGCGGAGAAAGAAGGGTTGTCATCCTTGCGCGAATCGGCCGTCAAAAAGGTTTTCGCCGGTGCGACGACACTGCATGAGATCAACCGTGTGACGTTTGTCGAGGAAGTAAGGAATTAAACCAGTATTGTCTTGTAAACCTCGTTGTCGACGTTCCCGCCGCTGACGACGAGGCAGATCTTTTTGCCTTCAAACTTTTCCGGGCTTTCGAGCATGGCAGCGAGGGACAACGCTCCGGTCGGCTCACATTTTAGATTTACGAGTGCAAAATAAAGACGCACGGCCTCGCAGATATTCTCGTCTGAAACTTCGACGATCTCCGCGACACCATCCTTGATAATTGGCCAGTTCAGATTTCCGAGTGAGATCGTTCGCGCACCGTCAGCGATCGTCATCGGCTCAGCCTCGTTCCGAATTATCTTGCCCGCTTTCAAAGATCTTGCAGCATCGTTGGCGAGCAGAGGTTCGGCACCGACAACAACGGCGTCCGAATCGTTCCGTAGCAGTCCCGTGATAATTCCCGAGATCAAGCCTCCGCCGCCGATCGGTACGATCACAACGTCAAAGCCTTCGTTCGCAAGTTCGTCGCCGAGCGTCGCGTTGCCATCAATAACGAAAGCGTCGTCGTACGGGCTCGCAAAATATGCGTTCGGCATTGTTTCGGCGAGCTGTGCAACTCGTTCGTTTCTGCCGATCTTGCGAACATCGACGAGGTCAACCGTCGCTCCGAAAGCGCGCACGGCATCGATCTTCACCTGAGCTGATGTCTCGGGCATTACAACTGTGCACTTCTTCTGAAGAAGTTTGCAGGCGTAGGCGAGCGCCTGGCCGAAATTTCCGGACGATGCCGTGAGTATTGCGTCGTTCGGGACGCTGGAGGCAAGGTTGTACGCAGCTCGGAATTTAAAACTGCCGGTATGCTGAAAGGTCTCACTCGCGATCGTCAGGTCAAGTCCAAGACGATCGCGCAATTTTCGCGGTTCAATAAAGGTTGTGGTTCGTATCGCGGTCAGCAGGTCGAGCATTTGATAAGAATCAGATAGTGGAGCTAAACTCGTCAAGTTCGATGGGGGAAGATTCACACAAATGCCTGCCGCCGGAACTTATCGCACACGTCACCGCCGGATGCGGAGCACGCGCGACTGGCAAAACTGTGGTCGATCTCGGCGTTCCCCGCCCTGTTCCGGCAGGACAAAATGACCTCGGGCGTGGTGGAACTTCTCCGACATGCGTGCGCCGCATGACGGAGCGGTAGTGAAAGCCGATATTTGGGACGTATAATTCGAGCTATGGCTGGTGCACAATTTGGAATGATCGGGCTCGGGACTATGGGACGGAACTTTCTGCTGAATGTAGCCGAACAGGGGTTCTCATGCGTCGGGTTCGACCTGGACGATCGAAAGCGCCAGCTTCTCGTTGAAGAGGGCGGCGCATTTCCAGTTTCCAAAGCAGACGATGTTAAGACGTTCGTCGCGGCGTTGGAGACTCCGCGAAAGATCATGCTTCTTGTGCCGGCCGGGCCGATCGTCGATTCAATTATCGGCGACCTGATGCCTTTGCTTGAAAAGGGCGACATTATTATTGACGGCGGTAATTCGCATTTCTCGGACACCGAGCGGCGCGAAATCTTGCTGAATTCCGAAGGGATAGAATTTCTCGGCGTTGGCGTTTCAGGCGGCGAAGAAGGAGCCCGTCACGGTGCGAGCATAATGGTCGGCGGCAAGCCCGCAGTTTACGAACACGTTCGTCCGATATTTGAAGCGGCATCAGCGAAGGTAAATGGTGAGCCATGTGCTGCTCATGTTGGGAACGGTTCAGCAGGACATTTTGTGAAGATGGTCCACAACGGCATCGAGTACGGCCTGATGCAGTTGATCGCCGAAACGTACGATCTGCTCAAACGCGGATATCGAATGACGACGCCCGAGATCGCCGATCTCTTCGCCGAATGGGACCAGGGTGAATTGAACTCGTTTCTGATCGAGATCACGGCGATCGTCTTGCGAAAGACGGACGACGAGACCGGTGAGCCGCTGGTGGATCTGATTCTGGACACGGCCGGGCAAAAAGGAACCGGTCGCTGGACATCGCAGGTTGCGATGGATCTCGGTGTCCCGATCCCAACGATCGATTCCGCCGTCACGATGCGGCAGATCTCGGCCCGAAAAGCAGAGCGGACGGCCGGCGCCCGCAAGTATGATCCTTCGTATCCGACCTCGATGCCGGATGATTTCAGACGGGGATCGGTATCCCTTGCGAAAGATGGACTGTGGATGGCTTTTGTGACCGCGTTCGCCCAGGGCTTTGCTCTTCTCAGGGCCGCTTCCGACGAAAAGAATTTTGAGATCGACCTCGTCGAAGTGACGAGGATCTGGCGGGGCGGCTGCATTATCCGGGCGGCGTTGCTCGAAGATCTCCGGTCTGCACTCGAAAGCGAGCCAGGTCTGCAAAGCATCTTAATATCCGATGAATTCGCGCCGGTTCTGGCGGCAAAGTCTGGCGCAGCGAAGATGGCCGTAAACCTAGCCCTCATGCATGGCGTTCCATGTATGGCTCTGGCTTCATCGTTGAATTATCTGCTCGCGTCGACATCCGACCACCTGCCGGCGAATCTGATCCAGGCTCAACGTGATTTATTTGGTGCTCATACTTACCAGCGAACAGATAGGGAAGGAATATTTCACACAGCGGATTGGAGTAAGTCTTCTCAGCCGTCGTAGACGGTGTCGGTATAAAGCCCCGGGCGTCGGACCCCAGGTAGCGAGAGCATCGAGTGATGTATGGAGCCTGCGTGGCCGGGCGATAGATGGTCTGTCGCCATCTACGACGGCTCTTTGGTTTGGGTCCGTACCTGGGCTTACCCCCCGGGCCTTTATGCTGTCGCTCGCTTTGCGAGCTGAATGAGACAGAATGCGGACGTCCGCCTTTGCCAACTGCCTACCGCCAACTGCTTACTCCACAATTTCCCACGCGCCTTCGGTCTTTAATAACTTACTCATCAAAGCAGCGTGCACGGCATGGCCGCTTTTTTTCGCAGTGATCTTTCCAAGCACCGGCATTCCAAGCAGAGCGAAATCACCGATTATGTCGAGGATCTTGTGACGGACGAACTCGTCATCGAAGCGAAGCGGAGTTTCGTTAAGCATACCGTCCGGTGTCAGCACGATGGCGTTGTCGAGTGAGCCGCCAAGCGCGAGGTTTGCCTTACGCAGCATCTCGATCTCTGTCGTAAACCCGAACGTACGTGCTGATGCGATCTCACGACCGAACGAGCCGTTGCCAAAAACAAAATGTAGAGACTGCATGTTGATGAATGGATGAGCAAAATCGATCATGCAATCGATTTCGTATTTGTCCGACGGCTCGATCGACATTCGCCGGCCATCCTGATCGATCTCGACTTTCTTGAGCACGCGAAAATGATGGCGAGGAGCGTCTTGTTCAGCGACGCCCCCGACTTGTATGAGCTCGAGAAAATCCTCGCTCGAGCCGTCCATGATCGGGATCTCGATGTTGTCTACCTCAATAAAGCAATTGTCGACGTCGCTGCCGCGAAGGGCGGAAAGCAGGTGCTCACATGTCGAAAGCACGACGCCGCGACGCATTAAAGTCGTCGCATAACTGCAGTGCGAGATGTATTCGGCGGACGCCGGGATCTCGAAGTTATCGAGATCGGTGCGGACGAATACATATCCCGTATTCTCAGGGGCCGGCTTCAGTTTCAGGTTCACTTCGACACCGGTATGGAGGCCGACGCCGGTGGTGGAAATCTCCCGTGCAATTGTCGTTTGATTCATTATAAAGTGATCGCGTGCTGTGTAATAGGTTAACAATCCCTGTGCCACCGTGATCGACCTGCCCGTCCCC